>JAEURL010000042.1 GCA_016789165.1 Anaerolineales bacterium
TAGACCGTGACGATGCAGAACGTGGCGTGGCCGATGACGATGGTCCAGAAGCTGAAGTCCAGGTCCATCAGGTTGAGGGCCGAGCGCAGGGCGATGCCGGTGACGATGCCGGGCAGCGCAATCGGCAGGATGACCAGGAAGGTGATGGCCTCCTTGCCCCAGAAGCGCCGGTTGACGGCCAGCGCCGTCAACAGGCCCAGCACCATGGCCACGGCCATGGCCGTGGCCGCCACCTGCACCGAGAGCCAGAGCGCCTCCCACAGGTCGGCGCGCGCCCAGGCGGCCGGGAACCACTTGAGCGTCAGGCCGGGCGGCGGGAAGGTGAAGGCCGCCTCTTCGGTGGTGAAGGCGTACAGCACGATGATGGCCATCGGCACATGCAAAAAGAGCAGCACGGCGACGGCCGACAGGGTCAGGCCCAAGGGCGCGCGGTTACTGCGGTCCATCGGAGTTTTGCCCGCAAGCTAGAGCGGCCCAGGCCGGCGCTGGCTGGGGTGCCCCAGGCCGTGGCGGCGCGGCGGGCCCAGGATTACAGCGCATCGAAGGCCCCCAGCCGGCGCGCCACCAACAGGTAGACGCCCATGATCAAGATCGGCACCACGGTCATGGCGGCGGCCAGCGGGATGTTGCCGGCGGTGCCCTGGTGCCGCAGCACGGCCATGCCGATGAAATAGCTGGAATTGCCGACGATGCTGGGGATGATGAAATCCCCCAGCGTCAGCGAGAAGGTGAAGATCGAGCCGGCCACCACGCCCGGAAAGGCCAGCGGCAGGATGATGGTCCAGAACGTCTGGGCCGGCCGCGCGCCCAGGTCGCCGGAGGCCTCCAGCAGCGAGGCCGGCACGCGCTCCAGCGCGGCCTGGATCGGCAGGATCATGTACGGCAGCCAGATGTACAGGAAGACCAGGAACATGCCCAGCGCCGAGGTGGACAGGGACGGCCCGCCGATGCCGGGCAGGCCCAGCACGGCGTCCAGCACGCCGCTCAGGCCCAGCTTGGCCAGCAGCCAGCTGATGATGCCCTCGCGGGCCAGGATCGATTTCCAGGCGTAGACGCGCACGATGTAGCTGGACCACAGCGGCAGGATCACGGCCAGGTACAGCATGGCCTTCTGCCGGCCGCGCGCGAACCGGGCGATATAGTAGGCGAGCGGGAAAGCCAGCAGGGCCGCGGCCAGCGTCACCGCCGCGGCCATCGCCGTGGTCCGGGCGAAGATATCGACGTTGGCGGGCTCCAGCAGCTGGGCGTACGTGCGCAGCGTGAACTCGCGCACCACCCGGCCCGTGAACTCGTCGATGGCGTAGAAGCTCTGCACCAGCAGGGCGAAGAGCGAGCCCAGATAGACCACGCCCAGCCATGCCAGCGGCGGCGCCAGCAGGACCAGCAGCAGCAGGCGCGGGCGCGTGTAGAAGACAGTGGACACGCGGTCGATCAGGCCAGGCGGCGGGGCGGAGGCCGGGCGCGGCGCCATGCGGTTACACGCTTTCCGCCAGTGTGCGGCTGTGGGCCCGTTCCCAGGCCAGCCGCACGCGCCGGCCGCGCGCCGCCCGCACCTCCATGGAGGTGGTGCGCAGGTTCTGCTCCACCACGGTCAGGTCGGCGCCGCAGTCCAGGGCCACCAGGTAGCGCGTATTCATGCCCAGATAAACCACGTCGCGGATCTGGCCGTCGGCCGCGTATTCCTCCGGGGCCGTGGCCGCGCCCGGCTCGCGCAGGTGGATCTTCTCCGGGCGCACCGTGAAGGTGGCGGCCTGGCCGGTGAGGGCCTGGGCCGCCGCGCCGCTGACCACGTTGGAGATGCCCACGAAGCCGGCCACGAAGGTGGTCGCTGGGCTCTCGTAGATCTCGGCCGGCGTGCCCACCTGCTCGATCCGGCCGTGGTTGAAGACCGCGATCCGGTCGCTCATGGTCAGCGCTTCTTCCTGGTCATGGGTGACGAAGACGAACGTGATCCCCACCCGCTGCTGGATGGCCTTGAGCTCCACCTGCATCTCCTGGCGCAGCTTCAGGTCCAGGGCGCCCAGCGGCTCGTCGAGCAGCAGCACGCGCGGATGGTTGATCAGGGCGCGCGCCAGGGCCACGCGCTGGCGCTGGCCGCCCGAGAGCTGGGCCGGCCGGCGGCTGGCCAGGCCCGGCAGCCGCACCAACTCCAGCATCTCCTGGATGCTCCGCTCCCGCTCGGCGCGCGGGATCTTCTTGATCATCAGGCCGTAGCCGATGTTCTCGCCCACGCTCATGTGCGGAAACAAGGCGTAATCTTGGAAGACCGTGTTGACGTCCCGTTCGTACGGCGGGCGGCGGGTCACCTCCTGGCCGTAGAGCTCGATGGCGCCGGCCGAGGGCTGGTCGAAGCCCGCGATCATGCGCAGGCAGGTGGTCTTGCCCGAGCCGGACGGGCCGAGCATCGAGAAGAACTCGCCGTCCTGGATGGTGAGGTTGACGCCGTCCACGGCGCGGACCTCGCCAAAGTGGCGGCTGACGTTGGTGAAGCGGACGGCCGGGGTAGGGGCGCTCATGCCGATGGCGAGAACAGGTCTGGGCGGTAGACGGAGGACGAAAGCACGCGTCTTTCGTCCTCCGTCCGTGAGCCTGGGCCGGTTAGCGGCCGCCGATCACGGCCACGTACTGCGTCACCCACTCGTAGTAGGGCACGCAGTCCTGGCGGCCGTCGCCGCAGTCCGAAGTGGGCGTCTTCCAGAAACTGATCTGGTCGAAGTTGTCGAAGCCGTTGGTGGCGCAGCCGGTGTCGGTGAGCAGCGCGTTGCCGGTGCAGGCCGCCGGCACGGAGGGCACCGAGCCGAACCAGGCCGCCAGATCGCCCTGCAGCTTGGGATTGAGCGACCATTCCAGCCACTTGTAGGCGCAGTTGGGGTGCGGAGCGTCGACGTGCAGCATGGTGGTGTCGGCCCACCCGGTGGCGCCCTCCTTGGGGAAGACGCTGGCCACCGGCTGGCCCTCGAAGGCCAGCAGGTTCACCTGGAAGGGCCAGCTGCTGGAGGCCACCACGCCTTCGTTCTTGAAGTCATCCATCTGGATGTAGGCGTCATGCCAGTAGCGGCTGACCAGGTTGCGCTGACCGCGCAGCAGATCCAGGGCGGCGTTGAACTGATCGCGCGTCAGGGCGTACGGGTCCTTGATGCCCAGCTCCGGCTGGGTGGCCTTCAGGTAGAGGGCGGCGTCGGCGATGTAGATCGCGCCGTCATAGGCCTGCACCCGGCCCTTGTTGGATTTGCCGTCCGGCAGGGTGGTCTCTTCAAACACCACGCTCCACGAATCCGGCGCCTGATCGCCGAAGACCTTGGTGTTGTACATGAGCACGTTCGGGCCCCACTGGTACGGGACGCCGAAGTGCTTGCCGGCCACGGTGTGCCAGGGCGCGTTCTGCAGGCGCTCGTCCACGGCCTTCCAGGACGGGATCAGGCTGATGTTGATCTCCTGCACGCGCCCGCCGGAGATCAGGCGGTTGCTGGCGTCGCCGGAGGCCGTCACCAGGTCGAAGCCGCCCTCGTTCATCAACGCCACCATCTCATCCGAGGTGTTGGCTGTCTTGACCGTCACCTTGCAGCCCGAGTCCTTTTCGAATTGGGTCACCCAATCGTAGTTCGGGTCCGTTTCGCCGCGCTCAATGTAGCCGGGCCAGGCCACAATGGCGACTTCCCCCTCGCCCTGTCCAATGCTTTGCAGCGGGCCGCCGGCCTGGGTTTCAGGCGCGGGCGTAGCCTGCGGCGCGCAGGCGGCCGCCAACAGCGCGACGGCCAGCACAAGCGACCAGGACGCTTTGCGGTTCATATTCTCCTCCATGTGAAGATGTGGAAACCGTGGGAGAAGTCTTATAACACAAGGCTTAACGGGATGTCAAACTAAGGTGGTCGGGTTTGTCCAATCTCGCCTTGGACAGGGGCGTTGTGATAGGATTTATGTTATGGCCGTTTCATTATTGGCCTTCAAGGCGCAGGCCGTGGAAGCGGGGTTCAACCTGGCCGGCGTGAGCCTGGCCCGGCCGGCCCCGCATCTGCTGGCCTACCAACGCTGGGTGGCGGCCGGGATGCACGGCGAGATGGCCTACCTGGCCCGGCCGGACCGACTGGCCCGCCGCCAGGACCTGAACCAGATCCTCCCCGGCGTGCAGTCCCTGGCGATCGTGGCCCTGGATTACCACACCGGCCCGGCGCCGGCGGAGGCCGCCGATCCCGCCCGCGGCCGGATCGCGGCTTATGCCTGGGGTCAGGATTATCACGCCGTGATGGCGCCCCGGCTGGAGGCGCTGGCGGAGTGGGTGCGCGCCGCAAGCCGGGCGCCGGCCCGGCACCGCGTTTACGTGGATACCGGCGCCATCCTGGAGCGCGGTCACGCGCAGCAGGCCGGCCTGGGCTTCATCGGCAAGAACACCCTGCTCATCCACCCGCGCCGCGGAAGCTGGTTTTTCCTGGGCGAGATCCTGACCACGGCCGACTTCGACGAGTACGACGCGCCCAGCCCGCCCACCCTGTGCGGGACGTGCGCGCGCTGCCTGGCGGCCTGCCCCACCGCGGCCTTCCCCGCGCCGTACGTGCTGGACGCGCGGCGTTGTATCAGCTACCTGACCATCGAGCACAAAGGCTGGATCCCGCTGGAGCTGCGGCCGGCGCTGGGCAACTGGGTCTTCGGGTGTGACGTGTGCCAGGCCGTCTGTCCGTGGCAGCGCTTCGCCGTGCACAGCCTGGAGCCGGCCTTCTCCCTCCCGGACCCGGAGCGGGCCGCGCCGCCCCTGGCCGGCCTGCTGCGCCTGGACCCGGCCGGCTTTCAGGCCCGCTTCGGGGGCTCGCCCCTGGCGCGCCTCGGCCGGGACCGGCTGGTGCGGAACGCCTGCGTGGCGGCCGGCAACTGTCCGCCGGACAGCCCGGAACGTCCAGCCCTCCAGGCCGCCCTGGAGGCTTGTCTGACGGACGCCAGCCCGCTGGTGCGCGCGCACGCCGCCTGGGCCCTGACCCGGCTGGGCGCGCCGGCGGCGCTGGCCGGCCGGCTGCCGGCCGAGGCCGACCCGCACGTTCACGCCGAGTTAGTGCGCCTGCTGGCAGAGGTATCGCGGTCCAATTGACCTATTCTCGATCTCTGGTAAGCTAATTCTTGTCGATTTTGTCCCAGACCACTCTCATGAACATTGGCACGCTGCTGATTCTGGCGTTGGTCGTCGTTGCCGTAGCCTACGGGCTGGGCCGTTACGCGCGCCGGCGGGAGGCAACGGCGGCTCGCCCGGCCGCAGCCGGTCCGAAACGGTTTGCGCCGGCCGCCAACCGCGAGGAGCAGGCCGTGGTCACCTGGCTGCTCTCCCAGGCCTTTGAACAGACCGGGGTCAAGGTGGCCGACGACAAAGTCGCCTATCAGCGCATCGTGGAAGCGGCGCAGAAAGCCCTCGCCGAGCTGAAGACCCAGCCGGCGGCGACCATCTCACTGCCGTACCTGACCGCCGACGCCGCCGGCCCCAAACACTTCGAGATCCGCCTGACGCGGGACGTGATCCGCGAGCTGGTGCGCTATTAGCCGAACTGGTGCTTGACATCGGCTTTTGTTCTATGCTATAAGCTTTGCCAATCGAATACGTCAGCCAAAAACGGCGACGAGGACGAGTACGCTTCACAGCGGCGGTCAGAGAGTCGGGCAACTGGTGCGAGCCCGATCCGAACGCGGAAGCCGAATGGACCTCTGAGTTGCACGGGCGAACGAGCAGCGCGGGGCGCTGCGGCAGTAGCCCAAGCCGGAAACGCGACCGTTATCAACGCGCAGGCGCTAAATCGGTACCCACTCCGAGAGGCGCCGCAAGAGTGAGACTGGCTCCCAACCCTGCTGTCATCACCAGCAGGGTTTTTTGTTCCCCGCCGGGCGGGGCGGGCCGGCCTCAACTGGGTGGCACCACGGGCGCTCCTCGCTCGTCCCAGACAGCCGAGGAGCGTTGCTGTTTAACTGGAGGCTGCCCATGCTGGCTGAAGTATCCCCCGCCGAGGCGCCGGCCGCGCCGTTGCGCCCCCTGGTGCGCGAGCTGCCGGCCGACCTCGACACCCCCACGACGGCCTACCTCAAGCTGCGCGGGCGCGGCCCGTCCTTCCTGCTGGAATCGGTGGAGGGCGGCGAGCGCGTGGCGCGCTATTCCTTTATCGGCGTGCAGCCGCGCGCCCGCTACCTGGCCCGCGCCGGCCAGCTGGAGTGTCTGGCCGGCGGCGAGACGCGCGCCGTGCCGCTCCCGCCCGGCGGCGATTTCCTGCACGGCCTGCAGGCGGAGCTGGCGCGTTACCCGGCCATCGACCGGGCCGGCCTGCCACGCTTTGCGGGCGGGCTGGTGGGCTACCTCGGCTACGAGACGGTGCGCTTCTGCGAGCCCACGCTGCAGAAACACCTGGCCCCGGCGCCCCTGCCGGACGCCGTCTTCCTGCTGGCCGACACGTTGGTGGCCTTTGACCACGCCCGCAGCAGCCTGGTGCTGCTCGCCCACACCTTCGACGGCGAGGCCGCCGCCGCGGCCCGCCTGGACGAGCTGGAGGCCGCCCTGCGCGGGCCGCTCCCGGCGCCGCCGGCCGCCGCCGCGCCAGGCGATGCCTTCGCCTCCAATCTGACCCAGGCCCAGTATGAGGCCGCCGTCCGCGCCGCCCAGGAGTACATCGCCGCCGGCGACATCTTCCAGGTGGTGCTCTCGCAGCGCTTCACGCGCGAGACCGGCGCGCACCCTTTCAGCATCTACCGGGCCGTGCGCCGGCTGAACCCCTCGCCCTACATGTTTTACTTCGAGTTTGGCGACGTGGACGGCGAGCCGCTCTACCTGGTGGGCGCCTCGCCCGAGCTGATGGTGCGGCTGGAGGGCCGGCGAGCCGCCCTGCGCCCGATCGCCGGCACCCGCCGGCGCGGCCAGACGCCGGCCGAGGACGCCGCCCTGGAGAAAGACCTGCTGGCCGACCCCAAGGAGCGCGCCGAGCACGTGATGCTGGTGGACCTGGGGCGCAACGACCTGGGCCGGGTCTCCGAGTATGGCAGTGTGAGCGTGCCGGACTTCTTCACCGTCGAGCACTACTCGCACGTCATGCACATCGTCTCGCACGTCACCAGCCGGCTGCGCCCCAGCCTGACCGCCTTCGACCTGGTGCGGGCCACCTTCCCGGCCGGCACCCTGAGCGGCGCGCCCAAGGTGCGGGCCATGGAGATCATCGCCGAACTGGAGCCGGGGCCGCGCGGGCCGTACGGCGGGGCAGTCGGCTATTTCTCGTTTGACGGCGCCATGGACACCTGCATCGCTATCCGCACCCTGGTGGCGCACGGCCGGACGGTGAGTGTGCAGGCCGGCGCCGGCATCGTGGCCGACTCCGACCCCGCGCGCGAGTTTGAGGAGACCGTCAACAAGGCCAAGGCCATGCTGCGCGCCGTCGAACTGGCGGAACAAGCGAGCTAAACACGGAGCACACAGAGGACACGGAGAAATGCGAATTACTGCGAGGAGTGGGGAGAAGTGAGGGAAGAGGACCGCATCACTGAGGCCATTATCGGGGCTGCGATTGAGGTCCATCGCCAGTTGGGCCCCGGCCTGTTTGAGTCGACCTATGAAGCCGGTTTGGTCTATGAACTCAAGTTGGGTTCCTGGAAAGTAGAGCGGCAGATCGCCCGGCCGGTGATTTACAAGGGCGTTGAAATCGAAGAAGCGTATCGGATTGATTTGCTGGTGGAGGACAAGGTCATCGTCGAGATCAAAGCCGTCAGCGCGCTGCTGCCTGTCCATGAGGCGCAGATCCTGACGTATCTCAAGCTGAGCCGCCGGCGCATCGGCCTGCTGATCAACTTCACCGTCCCTTTGCTCAAAAACGGGATCAAACGGTTCGTCAACGGCTGATCCTTCTCTGTGTTCTCCGTGCTCTCTGTGGTCAAGGAAAGGAAACTTTATGGCTAAGCCTCGATTACTTACCGGCGACCGCCCGACCGGCCGGCTGCACCTCGGCCACTACGTCGGCAGCCTGGCCAACCGCGTCAAGCTCCAGCGGGAGTACGAGTCGTTCTTCATCATCGCCGACCTGCACACGCTGACCACCAAGCCGGAGCGCAACTTCATCCGCGAGATCCCGCTCTATATCCGCGAGATCGTGCTGGATTACCTGGCGGTGGGCCTTGACCCGGAGGTCAGCACCATCTTCGTGCAATCCGCCATCCCCGAGACCTACGAGCTCAACCTGCTCTTCGAGATGCTGGTGAGCGTGCCGCGCCTGGAACGCCTGCCCTCCCTCAAAGATATGGCCCGCGACGCCAACCTCGAGTCCATGCCCTTCGGCCTGCTCGGCTACCCGGTGCTGCAAGCCGTGGACATCCTCCTGCCGCGCGCGGCGGTGGTGCCGGTGGGCAAGGACAACCAGGCCCACGTGGAGCTGGCGCGCGAGCTGGCGCGGCGCTTCAACCTGCTGTACGGCCCGGTCTTCCCCGAGCCGGAGGCCCTGATCGGCACCGTCCCGACCCTGGTGGGCACGGACGGCAAGAACAAGATGAGCAAATCGCTCGAGAACGCCATCTACCTGTCGGACGACGCCGCCACGGTCGAGGCCAAGGTCAAGATGATGTACACCGACCCCAACCGCCTGCGGGCCACCGACCCCGGCACGGTGGAGGGCAACCCGGTCTTCACCTACCACGACGCCTTCAACGCCGATCAGGCCGAGGTGGCGGACCTGAAGGAGCGCTACCGGGCCGGCCGGGTCGGCGACGTGGAAGTGAAGGCCAAGCTGGCCAAGGCCCTGAATGCCTTCCTGGAGCCCTTCCGCACGCAGCGCGCCTACTATCTGGCCCACCCGCAGCTGGCCCAGGACGTGCTGGCGGCCGGCATCCGGCGCATGCAGACCGAGGCCAAGGAGACCATGCGCCAGGTGCGCGAGGCCACCGGCCTGGCGTATTCGCTGGACCTATTCGTGGACGAGGTCGATCTGTTCGGCGAGTACGACGCGGGGCCAGTGGGCGGCGGGCAGTGAGCACCGGCCACGGAGCCACAGGAGAGCCCGGATGTTGGCGTTAATTGACAACTACGACTCGTTTACTTACAACCTGGTCCAGTACTTCGGCGAGCTGGGCGCCGAGGTGCGCGTCTTCCGCAACGATCAGGTGACCTTGGACGAACTGATCGCCCTGCAGCCGCGGCACCTGGTCATCTCCCCCGGCCCCGGCGACCCGGCCGACGGCGGCGTCTCCAATGACGCCATCCGGCACTTCAGCGGCCAGATCCCGGTGCTGGGCGTCTGCCTCGGCCACCAGTGCCTGGGCGCCGTCTACGGCGGCCGGGTGGACCGCGCGCCGCGGCTGATGCACGGCAAGACCTCGCGCGTCTTCCACCACGGCGCCGGCCTCTTCGCCGGCGTGCCCTCGCCCTTCGAGGCCACCCGCTACCACTCGCTGATCGTCTACGAGCCGGTGCCGGCCGAGCTGGAGGTGACGGCCTTCACGGCCGAAGGCGAGGTGATGGGCCTGCAGCACCGCCGGCACCCGACCTTCGGCGTGCAGTTTCACCCCGAATCGATTCTGACCCAGCACGGGAAATTGATCCTGAAGAACTTCCTGGAGTGTTGAGGTCGGTTAGTCATCTGTAATTGGTAATTGCCCCTTACCAATTACCTCCGTCAGAGGAGGTCCGTATGCTCAAACCTTTCATCGCCAAAGCCACCAACCGCCAGGACCTGAGTCCGGAAGAGGCCCAGGCGGCGATGCACATCATCATGACCGGCCAGGCCACCCAGGCCCAGATCGGCGCCTACCTCATCGCCCTGCGCATGAAGGGCGAGACCGTGGACGAGATCACGGGGTCGGCCCGCGCCATGCGCGCCGCGGCCGTGCCGGTCCCGCTCGCGCCGCGCCAGGCCCCGCTGTATGACACCGCCGGCACCGGCGGCGACGGCGCGCACACCTTCAACATCTCCACCGCCGCGGCCTTCGTCATCGCCGGCGCCGGCCGGAGCGTGGCCAAGCACGGCAACCGGGCGGCCTCCTCGCAATGCGGCAGCGCCGACGTGCTGGCGGCCGCTGGCGTCAGCCTGGACCTGACCCCTGAACAGGTCGGCCGTGCCATCGACGAGCTGGGCATCGGCTTCCTGTTCGCGCCCAAGTTCCACCCGGCCATGCGCCACGCCATCGGCCCGCGCAAGGAGCTGGGCCAGCGCACCATCTTCAACATCCTGGGCCCGCTCACCAACCCGGCCGGCGCCGACGTGCAGCTGATCGGGGTCTACAGCCCGGCGCTGACCGAGCCGCTGGCGCGCGTGCTGGGCGAGCTGGGCTCGCGCGCGGCCCTGGTCATCCACGGCCACGGCGGCACCGACGAGCTCAACCCCGGCGGGCCGAACCGCATCTCGCACTTGCGCCATGGCCAAGTGGAAACCTTCGATCTGGAGCCGGCCGACCTGGGCCTGCCGCCCGCCGCGGTGGCGGACCTGCGCGGCGGCACCCCGGACGAAAGCGCCGTCATGCTGCGCGCACTGCTGGGCGGGAAGCTGGCCGGCGCCCGCCGCGACGCCACCTTGCTCAACGCCGCCGCCGCCCTAGCCGCCGAGACCGGCGACTTCAAGGCCGCCCTGGCCGAGGCGCGCGCGGCGCTGGACTCTGGCGCGGCGCTCAAGAAACTAGATGCCCTGGTCGAGTACAGCCGCGCCTATGTCCAACCGTCTGCGTGAGATCCTGGACCACAAACAGGCCGAGATCGCCCGGCTGAGCCTGGCCGAGCAGCAGGCCCGCGCCGCGGAGGCGCCGGCGCCGCGCGACTTCCTGGCCGCGGTCCGGCGGCCGGCCGGCGCGCCCCCGCGCCTGATCGCCGAGCTCAAGCGGGCCTCGCCCTCGCGCGGGGTGCTGGCCGCCCATCTCGATCTGTATGCGATCGCGCGGCTGTACGCCGCGAACGGCGCCGCCGCCGTCTCCGTGCTGACCGACGAGCGGTTCTTCCTGGGGCACCTGGAGACCCTGCGCGCCCTGCGCTTCGAACACGCCTGCCCGCGCCCGCTGCTGCGCAAAGACTTCCTGCTGGCGCCCGTCCAGCTCTACGAGGCCCGCGCCGCCGGGGCCGACGCCATCCTGCTGATCGTGGCCGCCCTGGACGACGCCCGCCTGCGTGACCTGCACGCCCTGGCGCTGGAGCTGGGCCTGACGGCGCTGGTGGAGGTCCACACGCCGGCCGAGGCCGAGCGGGCGCTGGCGATCCCGGCCGTGCAGCTGATCGGCATCAACAACCGGGATTTGACGACCTTTGAGATCTCGCTGGAGACGACGGCGCGCGTGCGGCCCATCCTCCCGGCCGGCGTCACGGTCGTCTCCGAATCCGGCATCTTCACAGGCGCCCACACCGCCCAGGTGGGCGCCCTGGGCGTGGACGCCGTCCTGGTGGGCGAGGCCCTGGTGACCGCCCCCGATATCGCGGCCAAGGTGCGGGAGTTGGCCGGCACAGACGCACCCAGTGGAGGGGCGCCATGGCGCGCCTAAACATCAAGATCTGCGGCTTGACCACGCTAGCCGATGCCCTGGCGGCGGTGGAGGCCGGCGCGGACCTGCTCGGCTTCAACTTCTACCCGCCCAGCCCGCGCTATCTCACGCCGGCCGCCTGCGCGGCGATCACGGCCGACATCCGGCCGCGCGCGCCGGGGGTGCGCCTCGTCGGCGTCTTCGTCAACGAGCCGCCGGAGCGCGTAGCCGCGCTCCTGGCCGAGGCCGGCCTCGACCTGGCCCAACTCCACGGCGAGGAGGCGCCGGCCGCCTTGGCCGCCCTGGCCGGCCGGGCCTTCAAAGCTTTTCGCGGCCTTGGCGCGGACCACGCCGGCTACGCGGCCGCCGGCCCCGGCGCGCCGGCCTTCCTGCTCGACGCCTATTCGCCCACGCTGTACGGCGGCACCGGCCAGACCGCGGATTGGACCGCCGCGCGGCCGCTGGCCCAGCAGTACCCGCTCCTGCTGGCCGGCGGCCTGACGCCCGCGAACGTGGCCGAGGCCATCGCGCAGGTGCGGCCCTGGGGCGTGGATGTGGCCTCCGGCGTGGAGGCCGCGCCCGGCCGGAAAGATGCGGCCAAGGTGGCCGCCTTTATTCGCGCCGCTCGTTCCGTTGAGGCGCCGGGCGGCAGTGAGGGGACTGCCGCGCCCCGGCCCGCGCGCCCGCCGGCTCCCTGATCAATTCTCCCGAAAGCCGAGGACTTCCCATGCCCACCCGCCTCCCCCACAAGTTCGGCCCCTACGGCGGCCAGTTTGTGCCCGAGACCCTCATGCCGGCCCTGGATGAGCTGGAGGCCGCCTACCTCGAGGCCCGGAACGATCCGGCCTTTCAGGCGGAGTTTCAGGAGCTGCTGCGCACCTACGTCGGCCGGCCCACGCCGCTGACCCACGCCAAGCGCCTGAGCGCGCACCTGGGCGGCGCCCAGATCTACCTCAAGCGCGAGGACCTGGCCCACACCGGCGCGCACAAGATCAACAACGCCCTCGGCCAGGGGCTGCTGGTTAAACGCATGGGCAAGCGGCGCATCGTGGCCGAGACCGGGGCCGGCCAGCACGGCGTGGCCTCCGCCACCGTGGCGGCCCTGCTCGGCCTGGAGTGCGTGGTCTACATGGGCACCGTGGACATCGCCCGCCAGCAGCCCAACGTCTTCCGCATGCAGCTGCTGGGCGCCGAGGTGCGGCCGGTGGACTCCGGCTCGCAGACCCTCAAGGACGCCATCAACGAGGCCATCCGGGACTGGGTGACCAATGTCCGCACCACGCATTATCTGCTGGGCTCGGCGCTTGGCCCGCACCCTTACCCGACGCTGGTGCGCGATTTCCAAAGCGTCATCGGCCGCGAGGCGCGGGAACAGCTGCTGGCGCAGGCCGGCCAGCTGCCGGACATGGCCATCGCCTGCGTCGGCGGCGGCTCCAATTCCATCGGCCTGTTCCATCCCTTCCTGAACGACGAGAGCGTGCAGCTGATCGGCGTGGAGGCCGGCGGCGCCGGGGTGGAGACTGGCCAGCACGCGGCCCGCTTCGGCGACCCCGGCCGCGGCCGGCTGGGCGTCATCCACGGCACGCGCACCTTCGTCCTGCAGAATGAGGACGGCCAGATCGCGGACACGCACTCGGTCTCGGCCGGCCTGGACTACGCCGCCGTCGGCCCCGAGCACGCCTTCCTGCGCGACCAGGAGCGCGCCTTTTACACCTCCGCCACCGACCAGGAGGCGCTGGCGGCCCTGCAGCTGCTGTGCCGGACCGAAGGCATCATCCCGGCCCTGGAGTCCGCCCACGCCGTGGCGGAGGCCGTCAAGCGCGCGCCGCAGCTGGGCCGTGATCAGATCATCGTGGTGAACGTCTCCGGGCGCGGGGACAAAGACCTCAACACGATCATCGCCGAACTGGGGCGCGCCGGGCAATAAAAAAGGCCAGCCGGGCGAACCGGCTGGCCGGGCGGGCGGGCGGCGGGTCAGCGGCGCCGGCCGAACAGCCGCAGGATGCGCAGGAAGAGGTTGATGAAATCCAGGTACAGGATCAGGGCGCCGCGGATGCCCACGCTGGTTTCCAGCGCCGCCACGTCCGCCCCGCCCTGCGTCAGCGCCAGCACGGTCATGGTCTTGATGCGCTGGGTGTCATAGGCCGTGAGCCCGATGAAAATGGCGATGCCCAGGAAGGTCAGGATCCAGTCGACGGCGCTGTTGGCGATGAAGACGTTGACCACCGAGCCCATGATCAGGCCCACCAGGCCCATCAGCAGCAAGCTGCCCAGCTTGGTGAGGTCCAGCTTGGTGGTATAGCCGACGATGGTCAGGGCCCCGAAGAGGCAGGCCGTGGCGATGAAAGCCGAGAGGACCTGCGCCGCCGTGTACATCAGGATCACCAGGGTCAGCGTCGCGCCGTTGAGCACGGCGTACCCAAAGAACAGGCCGAGGGCGGCCAGGACCGGCAGGCGGCTGACGGCCCAGGAAAGCACCAGCACCAGGATCAGTTCGCCGATGAGGAAGAACAGCCAGAATTGCGCCACGAACTGCAGCAGCGTCCGGCTGGTCAGCACGGCGAAGGACGTCAGCGCGGTGACCAGCAGGCCGGCCGTCATCCAGAGATACACGCGGCGCATGACCGCCTGCGTGCTGGCGGCGATTTCCTCGGGCGCCAGGCTGGCCAGCGCCGAAAGGCCGTTGAAGTTCGCGTTCATGGGACCTCCCCTGAGTGATGCCGTAGATCAGCTTGAATTGATTGGGCGATTATACGCCTGAATGGGAGAGCATTGATGAGCCGCCTAACCCACGCCTTTGACCACCGGCCGACTTTCATGCCCTATTACCCGCTCGGCTTTCCGACGCCGGCGGCCTCCGTGGATGTCATCGAGGCGCTGGCCAAGAACGGCGCTGACCTGATCGAAGTGGGCCTGCCCTTCTCGGACCCGCTGGCCGACGGCCCGGTCATCCAGCGCGCCACCCAGATCGCGCTGCAGCAAGGGATGACGGTGGCCAGGGCCCTGCCGGCGCTGCGGGAACTGCGGGCGCGCGGGGTGACGATCCCCCTGATCCTGATGGGCTACTACAACCCGCTGCTGGCGTACGGCCCGGAGCGGCTGGCCCGCGAGGCCGCCGAGGCCGGCGCGGACGGCTTCATCGTGCCGGACCTGCCGCCCGAGGAATCAGCCGAGTTTGAGGCGGCCGTAGCGCCGCTGCCCCAGATCCGCATGGTGGCGCCCACCACACCGGAGGAACGCCTCGGCCGGGTCCTCAGCGGCGCGCAGGGCTTCGTCTACCTGGTTTCGCTGACGGGCGTCACCGGGACGCGCGGCGCCCTGCCGGAGGGCCTGCCGGAGTTTCTGGCCCGGGTGCGCGCCGCCACCCGCCTGCCGCTGTGCGTGGGCTTCGGCATCAGCACCCCCGAGCAGGCGCTCACCGTCGGGCGCCTGGCCGACGGCGTCATCGTCGGTTCGGCGGTTGTGCGCGCCATCGGCGAGAGCGCGGCGCCGGCCCAGACGGCGGCCGAGCTGGCCCGCGCCTTCCGGGCCGGGCTGCGCGGTTGACATAGCGCCAGAGCGGCGAGGAAGGCCGGCCCCGTCACAGCTTTGCCTGCCGTTCGTCATCTCTTCGAAGCGTCTTCACAAGTGCTTCAAAATCCTGCCCGATACTGCCCCCAGATACACGCGGTCAGTTTGACCGCCTTTCTGGAGAAGACAATGAACAAGAAGATTTGGCTGGGGGTAGGCCTGACGGTGTTGGTGGGGTCGCTGGCGTTCGCGGGCCTGGCCTTCGCGCAGACGGCCACCCCGCCGGCGCCCGGCCAGGGCTACGGCCCCGGGCAGGCGCGCGGTTACGGGATGATGGGCGGCGGTTATGGGATGATGGGCGGCGGTTATGGGATGATGGGCGGCGGCTCCGGGATGATGGGGGCTTGGACCGAAGGCTACACCGGCACGGTGCCGATGGGCCCGGGCATGATGCGCGGCGGGATGATGGGCGGGCGTTTCGCGGCCGACCAGGCCGGCCCGCTGCATGACTACATGCTGAATGCCTTTGCCGAGGCCCTGGACGTGAGCCGCGCGGACCTGGATGAACAACTGGCCGCCGGCCAGACGATGTACACCATCGCCGTGGCGCAGGGGCTCACCCAAGACGAGTTCTTCACCACGATGCAGACCGTGCGCGAGACCGCGCTGGCGCAGGCCGTGGCCGACGGCGCCATCACCCAGGAGCAGGCGGACTGGATGGGCGCGATGCGCGGCCGGATGCACGGCGGCGCGGGCGGCGGGCCGGGCAACTGCCCGAACTTCAACCCAGCGCCGGACGCCCCCACCCCGGCGCCCACCAGCAGCTAAAGCCGATCAGTTCGAAGCGACCGGCCCCTCTGCGGGGCCTGTTCTGTTTAAGCGGCGGCTACAACAAAGCCGGCTGCTGGGGGGCCGGCGGCGCGCTGTCCCACTCCGGCAGCGGCGGCACGGGCTGACGCGCCGCCACCAAAGCGTGGAACAGGCGGGCCATGGCCGGCCCAAAGGTGTCGTCGGGGTTGTGCAGGAAGAAGAACACGTCGTCACCGGCTGCCAGCCAGCCGGCCGCGCGGGCGGCCCAGGCCTCCAGCGCCGGCTGGTTGGCGGCCACCTCCGGCTGGCCGACAAAGCGGACAAACGCGAAGCCGGCGGTGCGGGTAGCGCGCGCCGGAGTGTTGGGCTTGCGCGATTGGGCCTCGGCCACGGCCGGGCTGTGGCTGGCCGGCAGGCTGAA
>JAEURL010000064.1 GCA_016789165.1 Anaerolineales bacterium
CTGGCCAGCGCCGCGGCGCCCGAGGAGTTCGGCCGTGGCCACCGGTTCACGCTTCCCTTTCAATTCCAAAGCACCCACCGACTGCAGCTCGAAGACGGCGGACAGGCTGCGGGCCAGGCGTTCGCTCACCAGCGCCTGGCCGGGTTGGGCGGCTGCCATCAGGCGGGCGGCGACGTTGACCTCGTCCCCCAGCACCCCGTAGGTCCGGCGGGTTGGGCCGCCGTAGGGGCCAGCCCAGATCCGGCCCTGGCTGAGCCCGATTTTCACGCTGGGGAGGAAGCTCAGGCCCTCCGGCAGCGCCCGCAGCTCCAGGGCCGCCGCCGCCGCGCGGGCCGCATCGTCGTCGTGGGCGATTGGCGCGCCAAAGGCGCCGTAGAAGGAGCTGCCCTTGTCCCCGGTGGTGAGCTGCAGCAGGACGCCGCCATAGCGGTCGAGCACCGACTGCGCCCAGCGCACAAACTGGTCCAGCTTGGACCAGGCCGCTTCGTCGTCGTCGTAGTGGATGCCGCCGAACTGCAGGAAGAGCATCACCGCCGGCCGGATTTCGGCCAGGAAGTGCCCCTGCCGGGTGCGCTCAAAGACGCCGGGCAGCAGCCAGGCGCGGACCGCGTGATCCGCCAGTGCGGCCGGCGGCAGCGGCGGCCAGGCGGCGGCCGGCCCTTCGGCCGGCGGGCTGGTGACGACGACCGCCGGCGCTCCGCCGGGCACGGGCCGGCTCAAGCCGGCCGCCGCGTCCAGCTGATCCACAACCTCGGCGCCGACGACTACTTCACCCTTCTCGGCCACATGCTCCAGGGCGGCCAGCCGGTCCAGCGTGCGGCCGGCCAGCACGTCCAGGTACTGGATGGCCGGATCCCCGACCTGAAAGCGCCGCACCGGACCGGCCGTGACGGCCACTTTCAACGCCAGCATGATCACGGCGCCGGCCGGGGTTTGCAGCCGGGCGAACGGGCGCAGTGCCGCCTGCAGGGCCAGGCCACAGGCGATCGCCTGCCGGCCGGCGTCGCCGGCGAAGAAACAGGTGATGGCATCGCCGGCGAAGGAGATGACGCTGCCGCGCCGCTGGTCGACCTCGGCGATCAGGCTGGAATAGATGGCGTTCAACTGCCGGCTGAGTTCCTCGGCGCCGCGTTTGGGGCCGAGCTCCTGGACGAGGGCTTCGGTCAGCGCCGTGAAGCCCGAGAGGTCGGCGAACAGCACCGCGCCCGTCACGCGGTCCGGCAGAGGTGTGCCGGCCGCCAGGGCGTGTCGCCGATCAGTGGGCAGATAGACGACCGGACTCTCCATGAAGAATGGCGCAAGACCGAGTCTGGGCTGGGGCTGCGCCAATTCTACTCGAAACCCCGTCACCTGCCGGCCGGTGAACTGGCCCTGGCCCGCCGATTATGCTATTCTTTTCCTCGTTCTCCTCGTTCTCTGGTTCACGGCGGCGAGCACATTTGGATCTCAATCCAGCCCTGGAGCTTCGGCTGCTGGGCGGCTTGCGCTGCGTATGGAATGGCGCCCCGCTCAGTAGCTTCCTGTCCAACAAGGCCCCGGCCCTGTTGGTTTATCTGGCCGTCGACCGCCGGCCGCACCCGCGCGAGACGCTGGCCGCGCTCCTGTGGGGCGGGCTGGCGGACGCCGATGCCCGCAACAACCTGCGTCAAACGCTGTCCAATCTGCGCAAGCTGGTGGGGCCTTTCCTGACCATCGACCGCGACCAGGTGGCATTCGCCCCGGCGGGGCCCTTTTTCCTGGACACCGCGGCCTTCGAGCAGCACCTGCGGGCCGCCGCCGGCCAGCCGCCCGCCGCCCAGGCCGAACACTGGCAGGCGGCCAGCGCCCTGTACCAGGGCGACTTTCTGGCCGGCTTCGCGGTCCGCGAAGCCCCGGAGTTTGAAGACTGGCTGCTGGCCCAGCGCGCCCGCTTTCGCGAGCTGGCCGTCCACGCCCTGCACGCCCTCACCCAGCACCAGATCGCGGCCGGCGATAACGGGCGGGCGGTGGAGGCGGCCACGCGCCTGCTGGCGCTCGATCCCTGGCGCGAAGAGGCCCACCGCCAGTTGATGCTGCTCAAGGCCCGCACCGGGCAGCGGTCCGCGGCCCTGGCCCAATACGAGGTCTGCCGGCGCGTCCTGGAGCGCGACCTGGGCGTCGAGCCGTCGCGCGAGACCACGGCGCTGTACGAACGCCTGCTGGCCGCCCAGCGCGGGGCGCGCCACAACCTGCCGGCCAGCCTGACGGCCTTCGTCGGCCGCGCCGGAGAATTGGCCGAGCTCCAGCGCCGCCTGGCGGACCCGGCCTGCCGCCTGGTGACGCTCACCGGCCCGGGCGGCGTCGGCAAGACGCGCCTGGCGCTGCAGGCCGCCGCCCAGCAAGGGGAGGCCTTCATCAACGGCGCCTGGTACGCGGCCCTGGCGGCCGCCGACGACGCGACCCTGGTGGAGTATCTGGCCGACGCGGTGGGCCTGGAGCTGAAGGCCGGCAACCCCAAGAAGCAGCTGATGAACTACCTGCGCTCCAAGGAACAGCTGCTGGTGCTGGACAACTTCGACCACCTGGTGGGCGCCGCCGGCCTTTTGTCTGAGCTGCTGCAGGCCGCGCCCGACGTGAAATGCCTGGTGACCTCGCGCGAGCGCCTGAACCTGCAGAGCGAGTGGGTCTTCGAGCTGGCCGGCTTGGCGGTAGCCGCTGACCCGGCCGCCGACCCGGCGGCCTACAGCGCCGGCCAGCTGTTCTTCCAAACCGCGCGCCGGCACCAGGCTGCTTTTCAATTGGCGGCCCAGGACGGGCCGGCGGTCTTGGAGATCTGCCGGCTGCTGGAAGGTCTGCCGCTGGGGCTGGAACTGGCGGCCGCCCGCACCCAGGCCATGGCCTGCCCGGCCATCGCGGCCGAGATCCGGCGCGGGCTGGACTTTCTGGCCTCCACGCAACGCGATGTGCCGGAGCGCCAGCGCAGCCTGCGTGTGGTCATGGAGGCTTCCTGGCGGGCGCTGACGCCGGCCGAGCGCCGCGCTTTCGCCGGGCTGGCGGCCTTCCCGGCCAGCTTTTCGGCGGCCGCGGCCGAGGCGGTGGCCGAGGCCGCGCCCGCCACCCTGAGCGCCCTGGTCAACAAGTCCCTGGTTCGCCAGTCGGCTGACCGTTTTGAACTGCACGAGGTCCTGCGGCACTTTGCCCGCGAGGCGCTGACGGCCGAGCCGGAACGCGCGGCCGGCCTGGCCGCGCGGCAGGGCACTTACTACGCCGGCTGGCTGAG
The DNA here is from genome assembly GCA_016789165.1 of Anaerolineales bacterium. Classification (GTDB taxonomy): domain Bacteria; phylum Chloroflexota; class Anaerolineae; order Anaerolineales; family UBA6663; genus SpSt-583. The sequence goes on from JAEURL010000064.1 coordinate 3,239, forward strand.
CGAGATCTTCCCGGAGGCGCGCGGCGGCACCGCCGAAGGGCCGGCGCTGACGGCCATCGCCGCCGAGCTCCCCAACCTGCGGGCGGCCTGGCACTGGGCCACGGCCGAACGGCGCTCCGCGGAGCTGGGCCGGCTCTTCCCCGGCCTCTATCGGTTCATGGACGTGCGCGGCCACTATCGCGAAGGCGCGGAATGGTTCACCCAAGCGGCCGCCGCCCTCAGCCCGGACCTGGCCGGCGCCGACGAGCCGGGCCGGCTGGCGGCCAGCATGACCGTGGCCCGGGCCAGGTTCCTGCTGGACCTGGGCCAGCTGGAGCTGGCGGTGGCGCTGTTCGAGGCCGGCCGCACCTACTTCCAGCGGGTGCCGGAACCCCAGCAGCTCGCCCGCTGCCTGAACGGCCTGGGCACCGCGGCCCGGGTCATGGGCCAGTTCGAACGCGCCCGCACCTACTGCCTTGAGCAGCTGCACGTCAGCCGGGCGCACGGCCTGACCGCCGAAGCGGCCAGCGCGCTGAACAACCTGGGGGTGGTGTTGAGCGGCCTGGGCCAATATCCCGAGGCCATCCGCGTGCACCGCGAGTGCCTGGCCCTGCGCCGGGAGCTGGGCGACCAGGTGGGCCTCGCCTCCAGCCTGATCAATCTGAGCACCGCGTTGGTGGACAGCGGCGACGACTCGCAAACCGTGCCGCTGCTGGGCGAGGCCCTGCAGATCTCGCGCCAGTTCAACGACGCCCGGCGCACGGCGGCGGTGTTGACCAACCTCGGGGCGGCCGCCAAGCGCGCCGGCCGGCTGGACGAGGAAAAGGACTACTACCAGCAGGCTCTGGCCGTGCACCGCGAGAGCGGCCACCGGCTGGGGATTGCGCTGGCCCTCAACAACCTCGGCTCCGTCACCAGCCGGCTGGGGGAGCTGGGCGAAGCCCGCCGCTATCTGCACGCCGCGCTGAGCGAGGCCCAGGACGGCAAGTTCGAGTTTGTGGCGCTGGACGCGCTGGTGGCGCTGGCGCAGGTCCGCGCCCAGGAGGGGCAGCTGGCGGCCGCCCTGGAGCTGCTGGCCCTGCCCCTGTATCATCCCGGCGCCGAGGGCGAAACCACCGCCTCCGCGCGCGCCCTGCTGGCGGAGCTGACGGCCGGCCAGGACCCAGCGCTGACCGCCGAAGCCCTGGAGCGCGGCCGGACCCAGCCGCTGGCCCAGGTGCTGGAACAACTGCTGGCGGGTTAGGCCGCGCCGGCCCTACTCGATCCAGCGATAGGCGGCCACGGCCCCGCGCAGATTGATAACCGTGATAGCCCCGGCTACGGGGAGGGCCGCCAGCGCCCAGCCAACCTCGGCCGGATGGATCAAGGCCCAGCCCAACATCCCCTGCGGAACGATCACTGAAAGCACCATCCGGATAACGCCCTCAACACTCTGCTGCGGGACCCGTTCCGCGGCGATGCTGGGCGACATCAGGTCGCGGACCCGTGCGTGGCGCAGGATGTCGTGCGCGGCCGCCAAGGCTGAGCTGGCCACCAGCAGCGGCGCTAGGGCCGCCGCCAACAGGCCAAGCAGCGGCGGCTGGCCGCTCAGCGCCGCGGCCAGCCAGCTCAGCCCAAGGGCGGGAGCGCAGGCCAAGGCGAGGTCGGCCATCAGCAGGTGGGCCGCCCGCAGCGGCAGAGAACGCAGCAGCCACCAATGGGCTAGATCGTTGCGCAGGCGAGCCGTGGTCAGCCCGCCCAGCGTCAGCGCCCACAGTCCGCCCAGCACCAGTTGGGCCGGCCAATTGGACAGGCGGAGCAGCTCCAGGCCCAGGCTGAAGACCAGGCCCCATTGCAGCCACGGGCCGATGCGCAAGGTCCGCCCCGCTTGGACGGCATCTTTCCAGACGAGCATCCAGGCGCCGGGCCGCGCGGGCAGCCGGCTGGGGGCTCGGGCCGCCGGCAGCCGCTGGCGCTGCGTCAAAGCCTCCGCCAGGTTGAAGTTCCCGGAGCCGCGGGCGGCTTGGACGGCCGCCTGCAGCCGCGTTTCCTGCGCGGCCCGGCCCAGGTGGATGTGCCCCAGACCAGCCGTCAGGAGCGCCAGGCCCGATCCCAGATACGCCGCGGTCAGCGCCGCCCGACCCAGCCAGCCGGCCGCCGTCAGCGGCCCGGCCAAGGCCGCGGTCAACGGCCAGCTCAGGGGCACCAAAATTACCCCGCGCAGGCCAGGCACCACCAGGCCGGCCGCCAGCACAACGCCCAGCGCAACGATGGCCGGCCGCAGCCAGGCCGGAAGGGGCGCCGGGCCCCGCCGCCGGCGGTCCAGGCGCCACGCTCCCACAGCCCACGCATAGGCCTGCCCGGCCATCTGCAGCGGCAGGACGAAGGCCAGGGCCCGCCCGCTGAAGCCGAAATAGGCGCCCAGGCGCAGCCAATCGGCGCCGCTGTGAGGCGTGAGTTCGACCAAGGCGAAGGCCAAGGTGATCGTGCCGGCCGCGAAGGGCAGCGCGGTCCCGAGCCAGCTTTGAAGGAACCAGGCCAGCCCCACCTTGCGGCGGCTGACCGGGGTCTGACAGAGCAGATAGGCGTCCTCTTCGCCGAAGACCAGAGGGCTGCGCCCCGCGGCCCGCCAGAGTTGGAGCCAGCCCCAGGCCACTAGGGAAAACTCTGCGAGACGGATCATGGCGGCGGCTGGCGCGGCCGTCCAGCCCAGGGCAGCGAAGAGGCCGGCAACGCTGGCGCCCAGCAGAGCGAAGACCGCCGTGACCCAGATCAGCCAGAAGAGGCTGAAATAGACGAGGTAGAGGCGGTTGAGGAGCGAGCGGTCACGCAGGTTGTAGCCCAGCGCCGCGAGCCAGTACGCCAGCCGGCCGAGGGTGCGGCGCGCGAAGAGCATCCAGACCGGGTCCACGCTAGGCCTCAGTGAGCTGACCGTGCTGGAGGCCGAGGACGCGGTCGGCCAAGCCCTGCTTCAGGTCGGCGTCGTGGGTCGACAGCAGAATAGCCGCGCCCTGGTTCCGCAGCCCGGCCAGGCGGCCGATCAGCAGGCGGCTGGTGCCGGCGTCTAAGGCCGAGGTGGGCTCATCCAGGAGCAGCACCTTGAAAGGCCGGATGAGGGCGAACAGCAGGCCCAGCTTAAGGCTCATCCCGCGCGAATAAAGGTGGGGCAGGAGGTCGCGCGCCTCCCACAGGTCGAACTCCTTGAGCAGCTGCTCCGCCCGGTCCTCAAAGCCGGCGCCGGCGTCATGGGCCAAGGCCAGGAACCGCAGGTGCTCCCAGGCGGTCAGCTCGGTATAGAAGCGGGGCACATCGGGCATGAAGGCCAGGCGGCGTTTCGCCTCAGGCTCGTCCGCATAGAGGTCATGGCCGTCAATCTGAATGGCGCCAGTGGTCGGGCGCATCAGCCCTGACAGACAATACAGCAGCGTGGATTTGCCGGAGCCATTGGGGCCTTCCAGCACAACGATTTGGCCGGCGGCGAGGGACAAGTCCAGCGGCGCCAGGGCTTGAAAAGAACCATACGCGTGGCTCAGGTCGGTCGCTTGCAAGAGCGGCGGCATAGCGCTCCTTTTCGGCCCATTATAGGACTCGGCCGCGGCCGGCGCCTGGCCGGCCCGTTCGGCGGGCAGCGCCATCCGAGGCCGCGGCGCACATCCCACAAAACAGGCGGCGAGGGTCTCTCGCCGCCTGGCCTGCCGATCGCGTCTGCCGGGGCGGCTAGCGCCCCCTCGGGAGTTCCTCGCAGCGGCGGCTATGGCCGGCCACAACATGCCGCGTCGGAACCGGCACCACCGCGGCCCGGGTTTTGACGCTCCCACCGCCGCTCGGCAGCGTAAACGGCTTCACCACGCCCTGCAGGGCCTGGACCATCTCGCTGAGAACCGGTCGGGCCCACCCTGTCCGGGCCCGCCGCAGCGGCAAACAAGAGCGGAGCCGAGGGGCCTCGGCTCCGCTGGTCGTCTCTATCGGGCGCGGATGCGCCCCGGGCC
>JAEURL010000097.1 GCA_016789165.1 Anaerolineales bacterium
CAGCGCGCCGGCGCCCTGGGGCTGCAGGGCGCTTACCTCCAGCTGATACTTGCCGCGCGCCTCGTACAGGGTAACGGCCCCGGTCGCCTCCACCGCATCGCCGTCGCGCGGCGTGTAGCGCTGGCGCTCGGCGCGCGAACGCCACATGACGCAGTCCACCTGGGCGGCGCCGTCCTTGAGCGAAAAATACCAGTGGCCGGAGGGGTAAGCCTTGAAGCCCGTGATCTCGCCCCGCACGCGCACATCCTGCAGGCGGTAATCGGCTTCGAGGGCCTGGCGCACATAGCGGTTGAGGTCGCTGACCGTCCAGGTTGCGGCCGCGGGCGCGGCCTCAAACGGCAGCGGCAGGGTGCTCATGGGCGCGATAGTAGCCCAGGCAAGTTAAGGTGTCAAATGCGGAGGCCCGCGCTATACTGCGCGCATGCTCAAACTGCTGCGTTGGCTGGCGCTGGCCGGCCTGCTGGCCGGCTGCGCCGGCGGGCCTACCGCAGAGCCGCCCACCGCCGAACGTCTGGCCGCCTCGCCCTCCCCTTCGCCCGCCCCGCTCAGCGCCACACCGGAACCGGAGCCGGCCGCGGCCGGGCTGCGTGTTTGGATGCCGCCCGAGCTGGCGCCGGAGGCCGAGCCCGGCGGGCCGGAGCTGACCGCGCAGCTGGCGGAGTTTGCCGCCACCGCCGGCCAGCCGGCGCAGGTGCGGGTGAAGGCCGCGGCCGGCCCCGGCGGCTTGTTGGAGTCGCTCATCGCCGCGTATCACGCCGCGCCGGACGCCCTGCCCGATGTGATCGCCCTGCCCTGCGGCGATCTGGAGACGCCGGCCGCGCTGGGCGCCGTGCTCCCGTTGGACGACCGGCTGCCGGCCGCGCTACAGGCCGACGCCTATCCGTTCGCGCGGACGCTCGGGCAGGCCGCGGGCCATTGGTACGGCGTGCCCTTCGCCGTGGATGCGCGCGTGCTCGTCTTCAACGCCGCAACCTATGCCACGCCGCCGCTGCGCTGGTCTGAGGTGCTCACCGGCACCCTGATCTTCCCCGGCGCCGAGCCGGACGGGTTGACGCTGCTCAGCGATTACCTGGCCGGCGGCCCGCTGCTCGACGAGGCCGGCCGGCCCCGGCTGGAGGCCACCCGGCTGGCCGCGAGCTTGGCCGCGTTGCGCGATCTGGCGCAGGCCGGCCGGCTGCCCCTCTCCACCTTGGACTACGCCGATCCAGCCGCCACCTGGCAAGTCTTCCGCGAACGCCGTGCCGGCCTGGCCCTCACGTCCGCCAGCTGGTTCCTGCGCGAGGCCGGCCGGGTCGCCGGCGCCGCCGCCGCCGCGCCGCCCACCACCCGCGGCGTGCCGTTCACCCTGGCCGAAGGCTGGTGCTGGGCGCTGGTCAACGCCGGCCGGGACCCGCAGGCCGCGGCCGGGCTGGTGGCCTGGCTGATGACGCCCGCCCGCCACGGCGCCTGGACCCTGGCGGCCGGCGTGCTGCCGGCGGCGCCAGCCGCGCTGGCGGAATGGCACGCCGCCCCGGCCGTGCCGCTGGCGGCCGAGGTGTTGACGCGCGCCGAGGCGCGCCCCGGCCCCGCGCTCCTGGCGGCGGCCGGCCCCCTGCTGCGCCGCGCCTGGGAGGACGTGCTGAACGGCCGCGCCACCCCGGAGGCCGCCGCCGCCGCCGCCGCCCAATCACTGGCTGATCAACAGCCGTAAGCGGCGCGCCGCCCGGCCATGGCCCGAAGGTACCGGTTGGGCGGCGTCCGGCCCCTCTCGTCTAATCATTTGCGCAACCTTTCACACCACCTGCTGCCCTGCCCCTAACTCAAGCCTATGACCATCCAATTCGGAACTGACGGCTGGCGCGCCGTGATCGCCGAGACCTTCACCTTTGAGAATCTGCGCCTGCTGGCGCAGGGCATCGCGGATGCCGCCGCGGCCCCGGATTGGGGGGATGGCGCCGGCCAGACCGATTTCGACCCGCGGCTGATGGTGGTGGGCTTCGACACCCGTTTCCTCTCCGATCGCTTCGCCACCGAAGTGGCGCGCGTGCTGGCCGCCAACGGCCTGACGGTGCTGCTCACCCACGCCGACGCCCCCACGCCGGCGGTCTCTTTTGCCGTGCGGCACCACCGCGCCGCCGGCGGTGTGATGATCACGGCCTCGCACAACGCCCCGCGCTACAACGGCGTCAAGCTCAAGGCCGCCTTCGGCGGCTCAGCCCTCAATGAGCAGTGCCGGCGCGTGGAGGTCTACCTGGCCGACAACGAGGCCCGGGCGCGCGGCCCGAACCTGATGGACTACGACAAGGCCGTGAGCGCCGGCCTGATCAAACGTTTCAACCCCATGCCCGCCTATTACGATCACCTGCGGACGCTGGTGAACTTCGACGTGATCGCGGGCAACCCGCAGCGGCTGGTGGTGGACTCGATGTACGGCTCGGGGCGCGGCGCCATCAAGGGCATCCTGCAGGGCACGGGCAGCGAAGTCTTCGAGATCCGCGGCGAAATGAACCCCGGCTTCGGCGGCGTGCACCCGGAGCCCATCGCCAAATACCTGGGGGCCACCGTCGGCGCTATCGCGGCCGGCCACGGAGCCTTCGCCGTGATCACCGATGGCGACGCCGACCGGACCGGCGCCATGGACGGGCGCGGCCAGTTCGTGGACCCGCACCGGATCATGGCCCTGACGCTGCAATACCTGGTGGAGAAGCGCGGCTGGACGGGCGCGGCCGTGAAGACGGTCTCCACCACCCGCATGATCAACCGGCTGGCCGCGCGCTACGACCTGCCCTGCTACGAGACTCCGGTCGGTTTCAACCACATCGCCGACCACATGCTGGCCCAGACAGTCCTGATCGGCGGCGAGGAGTCGGGCGGGATCAGCATCAAGGGCCACATTCCGGAGGGCGACGGCGTGCTGTTCGGCCTGCTGCTGCTGGAGATGGTGGCCGCCTCGGGGGCGACGCTGGAGGAGATGGTGGGCGACCTGCTGCGGGCGGTCGGCCCCGCGCACTACGCCCGCAAAGACCTGCGCCTGGCGCGCCCGATCTCCAAGAAGGACATGGTGCGCCGGCTGACCGAGAACGCGCCCGGCCAGATCGGCGGGCTGACGGTGGTCAAGGTCGAATCGCTGGACGGCGTGAAATACGTGCTGGACGACGACTCGTGGCTGCTGATCCGGCCCTCCGGCACCGAGCCGGTGCTGCGCGTCTACGCCGAGGCCCGCGACGAGGCGGCGGTGGCGGCGCTGCTGGGATACGGGCAGACGGTGGCGGCCGGCTGAGCGGCGCGGGCCGCGGCTTTACCCGGCGGCCGGCAAGGAGAAGGTGAACGTGCTGCCGGCGCCCAGCCGGCTGACGGCGGCCAGGCTGCCGCCGTGCATGCGCGCAATCTCGTGGGCGATGGCCAGGCCGGCCCCGATCCCCTGCTGCTCCTGGTGCGAACGATCCGACTGGTAGAACAAATCGAAGATCCGCTCCAGCTCCGAGGGCGGGATGCCGCGGCCCTGGTCGGCGACGTGGATCAGCACCCAGCCGGGGCGCGTCTCGGCCGTCACCCGCACCGGGCCGGCGCCGGGCGGCGAGAACTTGACGGCGTTCTCCACCAGCCGGCCGACCCCGTCGCTCAGATATTCGCGGTCGGCGCGCACCGCCGGCAGGTCCGCCGGCAGGTTCAGCTCCACGGCCACGCCGCGCGCGACGGCCGCCGGCTGGACCTTGGTCACGATTGTGCTGAGCAGGCTGGGCAGCTCGGCCAGGATGGCGCTGCGCTGCTCAAAGATCTGCTGGGCCTCGCCCGTCCGGAACTCCGCCAGCAGGATGAAATCCTCCACCAGCCGCTGCAGGCGCTGGGTGCCGGCCTCGATCACCTGCAGGAAACGGCCGAACTCTTCGGACCGGTCGGCCGGCGCGCTCTCGCGCAGCAGCTCCAGATAGCCGGTGATGTGCGTCAGCGGCGTGCGGAATTCGTGGTTGAGGGTGGCGATGATGGCGTGCTTCAGCTCGGCGATCTGGCGCTGGCGGGCCTGGTCCAGCTGGGCGCGCCGGGTGAGCTTGTTGCGGATGGCCAGCAGCAGGTCGTCTTCTTCAAACGGCTTGATCAGGTAATCGTCCACCCCCAGCTCTTTGCCGCGCGTCACGTCGCGCTTCTCGGCCCGCGCCGTCAGAAAAATAAAGGGGGTGTCGGCCCACTCGGGCCGGGCGCGCACGGCGGCATACAGCTCGTAGCCATCCATGCGCGGCATCATGATGTCGGAGATCACCAGGTGCGGGGAAAACGTCTCGAGGACGGCCAGCGCTTCCTGGCCGTTGCCGGCGGTCACCACCTCGTAGTCCGCCAGCTCCAGCACGCCGCGCACGCCCTCCAAAACGGCGGGATCATCCTCGGCTACCAGAATGCGTGTCCGGCTCATCGTCCCACCTGGTTGTCGGAGGTCGGTCAGGCTTCCTCGTCGTCGCGCGCTTCCAGCGGCCGGCTGACCAGCTTGTAGCCGCGGCCGCGCTGGGTGAGCAGGTAGCGCGGGTGCAGGGGCTCCGGCTCCACCTTGGCGCGCAGCCGGCTGACCAGCTTCTCGATCCGCGCGTCGTCCACCCGGTCCAGATACTGGCCGCCCCAGACCGTCTCGACGATCTGCTCCTTGGTCGTCAGGCGGTCCAGCCGGTCATAGAGCAGGCGCATCAGCCGGTATTCCAGGTCAGTCAGAACCGTGACCTTGACCCCGTCCACCCAGACTTCCCCGGCGTCCTCGTCCACGCGCACGCCTTCCACCGTCTCGGGCGCCGCCGCGCCCTGATAGCGCACGAAGGTGGCGAAGGTCTCGGAGAACAGGCGGCCTTCGTCGGTGAGCAGGCCGAACGCCTGCAGCCGGGCGCGGTCGTGCGGGTTGAGGCCGTCGTCGGCGGCCGTGACCAGCGCGCGCAGGGCGGCCTGCTCGTCTGGCTGCAGCTGGTTCCAGAGCTTGAGGCACTCGGCGCGGACGTTGGGGTCGGTGGCCAGGGCCTCCGGGTGCCGCTGGGCGGCCTGCGCCAGCGCGCCCAGCAGGCCAAAGTGTCCGCCGGCGGCGCGCAGCACGGTCTGCTGCAGCGGGGCCGGCAGGCCGAGGCCGCCCACCTCCGCCAGCACCTGGCGCGCGTCGGCCTCGGAGAGCAGGCGCAGCGCCAGGGTGTTGGCCGTGAACAGCTCGGCGAATTCGTTTTCGCCGCGCAGGCTGGGATCGGCCAGGGGGCGGACCGTGGCGGTGACGTACGCCAGCCGATCCGGGAATTTGTCTTTCAGGGCGCGCAGGTTGAGCAGCGTGCGATCTTCCAGGGCCGCGTAGACCTCGTCGAACTCATCCAACAGCAGCACCAGGTTGCGGCCAAGCTCCCCGCAGGTCTCGGACAGCGCGGCGTTGAAGGCCAGCGAGGCCTGGAAAACCGAGCCGGCCGTGGTGATGCGGTCGTGCTGGCGGCGCAGGTGCTCCACCAGGGCCGGCGGCGAGAGGCGGGTATCCTCCAGCGCCTCCAGCAGCGAGCGGACCACCACTTCAAAGAAGCCCGGCGCCGTCAGCTCGACCACGCGGTTGCAGTCGATGTAGACGAAGATGCCGGCCCGGCCGGCCAGCTTTTCGTAGCGGGCCAGGTGCTCGGGCGCCGGCAGCGCCCGCAGGAAGGGGCTCTTGCCGGTATTGCTCAGGCCGTACACGGCCACGCACTCGTCGCGCGCCAGCGCGTCGAGGACCATGGCCACATCTGATCCACGGACAGATTGAAAAGAGAAAACCATAGCGGAATTAGCCGACCGTCAGGGTATGGCGTCCATTATCCAACAATCACCCCAAAAGAAAAAGGCCAGCGGCGCATGCCGCTGGCCCCGGCCAGGCACAAGAGGCCGATCAGCGCAGGCTGGCGCGCAGGCGGCGGGCCAGGATGACCACCACCACCAGGACGGCGGCCAGGGCGAGCAGGCCCGGCAGGCCCAGCTCGTCGGCGAAGCCGGTGTTGGAGAGTTCGCGCGGCGTGGCGGTGGCGGTGGGCGCGGTGCGCGTCAGCGAGCCCACGATCGGCGTGGCCGTGCGCACGGCGGTGGTGGCGGCCGCGGTGCCGCCCAGCCGCGTGGGCGTGGCCGAGGCCTGCGCCGGGTTTTCCGGTGTGCCGGGCGTGCCCGGCGTGCTGAGCGTCTCGGTGGGCGCGGGCGTGTCCGTGGGCGGAAGCGGCGTATCGGTGGGCGGGACCGCCGTTTCCGTGGGCAGCGGCGTGTCCGTCGGGACCGGCGTGTCAGTGGGGATGGGCGTGTCGGTCGGGCGCGCGGCCTCGGTCATGATGGCGGCGTTGGTCGCCTCGATGGCGGCGTTCTCAGCCTGACGCGCCGCGACCTGGGTGAGGTTGGCGGCCTGCTGGCCGGGGCGCACGAAGAACACGAAGCCGAGGATCACCACCAGGATCACGATGAAGCCGATGCCCAGCGCCGCGGCAATGATGATAAAGGTGCGATTGGGCGCGGCGTCCTCGGCTGCGCCGTCGTCTTCCAGGATGGGATCTTCGGTGGACATAGAACTCTCCTTCGAATCCGGCAACCGGCACGGCCCCGGAGATTACTCCAAAAGTTCCAAATTGGCGAATGGCACGGTGACGGTGGGCCGGGCGCCCTGCGTCTCGTCCAGCGCCACGGCGGCCACGTGGGCGCGCACGCCGTTGGGCAGCGGCATCGGCCGATCGCTCAGCCCGATCACGGTGCCCACCCGGCCGGCCTCCGCGCCGCGCACCACCCGCACGCGCTTGCCCTCCTGGAGCGGCTCGCCTTCCAGCGGCGGCGCCGGCGGCTCGTGGCTGGTGGGCAGCGGGACGATGGCCTCCGGGCGCGTGCCGGCCTGCCGGTCCAGCGGGCGGGCGCTCAGCCACATTTCCCGGCCGGAGTTGCCGCCCACCAGCGCAAAGGCGGGCGCCGAGAAGCCGGCCTGGCCGAAGCCGTCCACCACCAACACCGGGAAGCCCGCCGCCTGCAGGCTCGGCAGCAGCTCGGTCGGGGCCGTGCCCAGGATCAAACCGCGCACGCCCAGGCCGGCCAGGGCCTGGAGGGCGGCGGCGTCCGCCAGCCAGCCGGCCGCCAGGATGGCGCCCTGCATGCTGGGCTCCAGCTGTTCGGCGCGCAGCGGCGCGGCCGGCCCGTCGCCCAGCGCGCGCAGGACCGAGAAGTCTTCGCGGCCGTTGCCCCAGACGCCTTCCAGCAGGGCGCCGGCCGTTTCAATCAACACGCCGCGGCCGGACACCACGCTGACCACCGTGCCGGGCAGGCCGGCGCGGACCTCCAGCGACGTGATGGCGGCCAGCAGGGCCTGGCCGTGGTCGCAGAAGACCAGCCGGCCGTCCACGGGCGACACCTCGCGGCGTGTGCTCAGGCCCAGCCAGGTCTTGCGGATCGCGATCGGCTCGCCCTTCTTCACCTGCTCGCCCTCGGCCTTGGTGAGGAAATCGGCGGCCTTCTCGCGCGGCACACCCAGCGCGCGGGCCACGTCGATCAGACGGTGATGGTCGGCCAGCTCGGCCCGCGCGACGATGTCGCCGGTCTCCACGTGTTGGCCGGCGGCCACCAGCACCTCGCCCGGCACGGGCAGCAGGCGCTCGCGCCGCAGAGTGGCCAGGAGGGTGATGTGGCTGGTGGGAGGGATATACGCCATGATGATGCCGCTGCTAGGGCGCGCTTACGTGCCCGAAAGTTTCCAGATCCATTGCTGCACCAGTTCCGCGCGGCGCGCGGCCTCGCGCGGGAAGGCGATCGGCCGGCCGCGGGCGTCGATGATGACGCCGACCGCGCCGCCGTTGTCCAGTTCGAGCGTCTGGCCGCGGCCCGGCCCAAAGCCCAGGTCCACCCCGGAGCGCGGCTTGAGGGTGAGCTTGCCGGCCTGCCCCAGCGGCAGCGGCAGCACTTCCAGCGTGCCGGCTTTAACGGTGACCGAAGTCTCCTGGCCGTCGGCGGTGGTGAGCTTGGCCGTGCAGACCACTTCATCCGGGCGGGCCGCGCCGAGCAGCGAAACCACCACGCCCAGGCGCAGCAGCGCGTCGCTTTCCAGCACCTGGACGGCCGCCAGCGGGTTGGCGTACGCCGCCGCGCCCAGCGCCGCCAGCAGGTGGTTCTGGTCGAGGGTCAGGGTGGTCAGGCCCGTCGGCTGCAGGCTGTCCAGCAGCAGCAGGGCGGCCGCGCCGGCGCTGGGCGCGCGGCCGAGCGCGGCGCCGCCGCCGATAATCAAATCACAGGCCGGCAGCAGGTCCGCGCGCGGGCCGGGCAGGGTCTTGGGCCAGGCCGGCCGCGCCCGGCGCAGCGCGCCGCGGATCGCCAGCCGCGCCAGCGCCTGTTCACGATACAGGTCGTCGGCCTCCACCGGCACCGTATGCGGGTGCAAGCTGCGTTCCAGCGCGAAGGTGCGGGCCTCTTGCTCGGACAGGCC
>JAEURL010000111.1 GCA_016789165.1 Anaerolineales bacterium
CTCCGAGGTGCGCGCCACCGTGATCTCCATGGTGGGCCAGAGCAACGCGCTCGGCCAGATCGGCGGCGGGCCGGGCGTGGGCCTCATCGGCCGGCGCTCCCTGCGCGCCGCGCTGGTCGCCTCCGGCCTGCTGCTGACGCCGATCCTGGTGCTCTACGGGCGGATGCTGCGGGGCGGGGCCCTGGCCGGATCAGCCGCCGAAGGGCCGGCCCTGGAGGCCACCGATGCCGCCTGACGCGGACACCTCAGCCGCCGCGGGCGTGCGCCTGCGCGGCTTCCGCGGCGCTAGCGATTTTCCAGCGCTGGCGGCGGTGCTCACCGCCAGCGAAAACGCAGACGGCCACGCGCGCCAGGTCACGGCCGACGACCTGGCGGCGGCTTATCAAAACCTGGTCAACTGCGACCCGCACCACGACATGGTCCTGGCGGAGGTGGCCGGCCAGTTGGCGGGCTATGCCCGCGGTTGGTGGCAGGCCGACCCGGCCGGCCCCGTCTACGCCCACTCCGCTTTTGTGCATCCGGCTTGGCGGCGGCGCGGCCTGGGCCGGGCCTTGCTGGCGTGGGTTGAAGACCGGCTGCGCACGGTGGCGGCCGGGCACCCGCCGGCCGCGGCCCGGTTCTTTCAGGCCGAGGCCGAGCAGGCGCAGGCCGGCCGCCTAAAACTCCTGGAGGGCGCCGGCTACCAACCCGTGCGCTGTTTCTACGAAATGGTCCGGCCCACCCTGGACGGCCTCCCGGAGTGGCCGCTGCCGGCCGGCCTGGAGGTGCGGCCGGTGATGCCCGAGCACTACCCCGCCATCTGGGAGTCGATGGAGGCCTGGAGCCGGGACGAATGGGGCTACACCCCGCCAGCCGAGGGCGACTATGCGGCCTGGCTGGCCGGCCCCCACTTTCAGCCCGCCCTCTGGCAGGTGGCCTGGGACTTGGCCACGGGCGAGACGGTGGGGCACGTGCTGGCGTTTGTTAATCACGCCGAGAACCAGCAGTATGGCCGGCGGCGCGGCTATACGGAGGGCGTGGGCGTGGCCCCGGCCTGGCGGCGGCGAGGGGTGGCCCGGGCGCTCATCGCGCTCAGCCTGCGCGCCCAACGCGCGGCCGGCCTGATGGAATCCGCGCTGGCCGCCGACAGCCAGAACCCCGCCGAGGCCCCGCGCCTGTACGCAAGTTGCGGCTTCCAGGTGCGGAATTGGAATGCCGTCTACCGCAAGCCGTTAACCTGACCGATCTCACCGGAAGACTACTGATGACCACATTGGATTACGAATACAAAGGACTGATCGCCCAGGCCTGGGATCTGCTGCGCGGTGACACCTCGCGCTGGGAGGACCGTTTCTACTATCTGGAAGTCATCCGGCGCCAGGGCCAACCCGTGCTGGACGTGGGCTGCGGCACCGGCCGCCTGCTGCTGGATTACCTGGCGCAGGGCTTCGACGTCGACGGTGTGGATAACTCGCCCGAGATGCTGGCGTTGTGCCGGCAGAAGGCGGCGGCGCAGGGCCTCCAGCCGCGGCTGTATGAGCAGGCCATGGAGGCGCTGGACCTGCCGCGCCGCTACCAGGTGATCCTGGTGCCGTCCAGTTCGCTCCAACTGGTGATTGAGCCGGCGCAGGCCGCCCAGGCCGTGGCGTGCCTGGCCGCGCATTTGCGGCCGGGCGGCCTGCTGGTGGCCTCAGTGATGACGCTCTGGAAGGCGGGTGAGCCGTTGGAATCGGAGTGGGAAAAGTCCGTCGCGCGGCCGGAGGATGGCGCCGTGGTCCGGCGCGTGGCGCGTTCCCGCTACGATCCGGCCGAGGAATGCGAACACACCGAGGATCTCTATCAGGTGCTGGTGAACGGCCGGGTGGCGGCGGAGGAGCGGCATCGGCGGTCGCCGGCCACGCGCTCGTACACCCCGGCGCAGGCCAGCGCGCTGTTGGCGGGTGCCGGCCTGGTGGACGTGCAGGTCCACAGCGGCTTCACGTTCGAACCCGCGCGGCCGGAGGACGGCCTGTTCGTCGTCAGCGGCCGCCGGCCGGCGGCCGGGGCCTAAGCCGGATGCGGCTGATCTACCGGTTATCCCTGGCGGCTGCCGGCCTGGGCGCCGCGGAAACGCCCGCTTCGGACTGGCGGGTGGACGCGCCGGCGCTCACCGACGCCGAGGCCCTGGCGCGGTTGATGCTGGACGCCTATCGCGGGACGATCGATGACGCTGGCGAAACGCTGGCGGAGGCCCAGGCGGAGGTGCGCGGCTACTTTGAGCGGCCGGCCTGGCTGGCGGCCTCCGGGTTGAAGCGGGCGGGCGCTGAGCTGGCCGGTGCCTGTCTGGTGGAATGGTGGCCGGCGGTTGGCGCGCCCCTCATCGGCTACGTGATGACGGCGGCGCGCTGGAAGGGCCGCGGCGTGGCGCGGGTGCTGTTACACAACAGCCTCGCGTATCTGACGGCGGCGGGCCAGGCGGAGGCCTGGGCCGTGATCACGGCCGGCAACACCGCCTCAGAAACCCTGTTCCAGCGTGCGGGCTTCCAAAGGCAAGAGGGTTGAAGCGGTCACCGCCGCGCGTTCAGCGCGCCGGGAAAGCGGCTTCCTGCGGGGCGCGGCCGGCGGGTTGGGCTTGGTAGCGCGCCAGCGCGCGGCGGGCGGTCTCCACGGCGCCGCGCTGATCTTGGATTTGCCGGCGCAGATCCGCCAGGCTCTGGCCCAGGCGCGTGATGGCTTGGTTTAGGGCGATGATCTCGCGCGGCAGAGAGCGGGCCGGATAAGCGTCGGGCTGCAGCGGACTGGTGACCGGCCGCCCGTAGGCTTGCAGGAGCTCTTCGCGGCGGGATTGCGCCGCGGCTAACTGGCGCTGGAGCGCTTGTTCACTCTCCAGCAAGCGGCATAGCTCAATCTCGCTGGCGGCCACGTAGTTGTAAAGATGTTCCAGCTTGGGCTGGTAGGCGATGGGGGTTGGCATGGTGGCTCCTTCCGCAAACAGTCGGTCACCACGGGGGCGAGCGCGCACTGACTGGCGGGCACCGGTACCGCGCGGTGGTGGGAAAGTGGAGTGTCACCGCATCTCTGGGCAGGCAGACCCCGCGGACCGATATGAAGTTATGCGCCCACGCTCAAACGTATGTTAACGGCGGAGCAGAGTTGGATGAGTTTGCTTCGGTTTGTGAAGGCAGCGTTTTTTAGAACGAACGAACAGGAGGTTATGCATGTCAACGGCTATGCCGGTGCTCGTGACGCCGCGCGTTACTGTGCGCCCCTTCGGGCTGGCGGACTTGGAATTCTGTCATCAACTACTGGACCACGAAGCGTGGCAGACTGGCCGCTCGCTGGATGAACGCCGCAGTTGGCTGGAATGGACGGTAGGCAACTACGCGGCGCTGGCTCAGCTCTATCAGCCGCCTTATGGTGATCGGGCGCTGGTGCTGCGGGCGACGGGCGAACTGATCGGCTCTGTGGGGTTGGTGCCGGCGCTGGGGCCGTTTGACCGGCTGCCCTCCTTTGCCGGCCAGCCCGCGATCGATTACTTCACACCTGAGTTCGGGCTGTTCTGGGCGGTGCGCCCGGCGCAGCGCGGGCAGGGCTACGCGGCCGAGGCGGCCCGGGCCATGATCGACTTCATGTTCGCGGAGTTCCGGCTGCGCCGCATCGTGGCGCAGACTGAAGCCGACAATCTGGCCTCGCAAGGCGTGATGCGCCGGCTGGGGATGCGGCTCGAGCGCAATCCGCGCCCGGAGCCGGCCTGGTTTCAGGTGGTGGGGGTGCTGGAACGCTGAGGGGCGCGGCGCGTCAGGGGCCTTTCAGAAAAGCTTCGGGCATCTGCACAGCCACGACCTGGCCGCGCGCGCAGACCTGGCCCTCGGCCGCGACCTCCGCCGCCATGACCACCTTGCGGCCTTTGAGCTCGGTGACGCGGGCGCGGATGAGCAGGGCGCCGGCCAGCGGGGTGGGCCGCAGGTAATCCACGTGCAGGGCGCCGGTGACAAAGCGGAACGGCGGCTCGCTGTCCATCGGCCGGCCCTCGGCTTGGTAACAGGCGGCGGCGGCCGTGCCCGTGCAATGGCAGTCGATCAGGGAGGCGATCAGGCCGCCATAGACGAAGCCCGGGACGGCCGTGTGAAAGGGGCGGGGCGTGAACGTGCAGAGGGTGGTCTGCGCGTCCTCCCAATAGCTTTTGATCTGCAGGCCGTGGGCGTTCAGCCGGCCGCAGCCGTAGCACCAACTCAGGTGGTCCGGATAGTAATCCTGAAACGCCTTGGGCGGCGGCGCGCTCACCTCAGCCGGCCTCCTTCAGCCGGCGCACGATCTCGCGGACGCGCGCCTCCGCCTCGGCGGCCGGGAAGCGGGCGGTGCCCACGCCCACCAAGCCGCCGCCGCCATACTCGGCCAGCAGGTTGCCGACGTTGGTCTTGCACGTCCGGTTGAAGATGCTGTAGCCCACCGAGACCAGGGCGGTCTCGCCGCCGGCCTCCAGGGTCAGCCGGACCGAAACATTGGCCTCCGGGAAGAGCGTATAGATCAGGAAGCGGTTGCCGGCCGGCGCCTCCACCCCGCGCAGGTCGGTGACGATGACGTTGCCGTCCAGGTGCGAGTGCTCGCGCAGCGCCTGGCGGAAGGCCTGGTCTTCGGTCCGCAGGCGGTCGGTCAGACGCTTGACCTCCGGCAGGCCCAGGATCTCGGCCAGCGGCTTGTTTTTCAGCCAGTCCAGCAGCAGCAGGAAATAGGCTTCGCGGTCCAGATCGTCCAGGCCGGTGCGCGGGTCCAGGGTGTAGGCCAGCAGGACGTAGCCAACCGGGTTGACGACATCCTCCAGCGTCAGTTGGGCGCTGTCCACACGGTCGGTGGCGTCCACCAGTTCGGCGAAGCCGCGCACCCGGCCGTCGTCGCGGTAGAACTCGTAGATCAGGCGCGCCGCGCTGGGGGCCGCCGCGAACCGGCCCTTGAAGCCGGCCGCCATGTGCGCGCCGCGGGCCTCTTCCGAAATGTGGTGATCAAACCACAGCGCGGCGCTGGCATGGAAGGGCAGGTTGGCGATGATCGAGTCCACGGGGACGGCGGCGGTGCCGGACTGGATCTCGGCCGGCGTGCTGAACTGGATGACGTCGATGTGCTCGACCGTGGAGAGCAGGACAGCGCAGACCAAGCCATCCCAATCGGCGCGGGTGACGAGACGCATGGGGCCTCCTGGAGCCAAGGTGCGGGCAACTTGATTATAGACCCAGCGCCTAAACCCCAAAAGGGAGGGCGCTCCGGGGAGCGCCCTCCGTCTGAACAGCCTCGCTTGAACCTGGGCCGGCCTACATTTTTGGCTTGGGGGCCAGCGGGTCCTCCGGGCCGATGCGGAACGGCCGCATCATCTCGTTGTCCTCGTGTTCGACGATGTGGCAGTGCCAGACGAACTGGCCGGGCACGTCGAACTTGGCCTTCACGCGGGTGACCTCGCCCGGGTAGGCGAGCACAGTATCTTTGTAGCCGCCTTCCCACGGCTCGGGACCGCGCTCGGTGCCGGGCACGGGCGTGGCCGGCGCCAGCGGTTCGCCGGTGCCGGGATCAAGCTCCAGGGCCTGGCGGTTGAGCACCTCGAAGACCACCTCGTGGATGTGCATGGGATGGGCATCGGCCGTGAAGTTGAAGAACTCCCAGACTTCGGTGTCGCCCACGCCGGGGTTCTCGGTGATCGGCTCGGACCACATCTGGTGCTGGGGCTGTCCGCCGATCAGCCGGCCCAGCATGGCCTCGGCCGGGCCGTCGAAGCCCGGATACATGGACATCATCTCCAGCAGGGCCAGCGGGCGCGTGGCCGTGGCCGCGGGCAGCGGCGCGATGGCCGGCAGCTGCAGGAACGGCGGCGGAGTGGACGGATCGGCGCTGAGGGCCGGCCCGACGCGGAACTGCAGCACTTGCCCGGTGGTGTTCGGGTCGGCGCTGTCGAAATCAATGCCCGGCTCGCCGCCGCCAAAGGGCTCATCGGGCCCGAGGTTGGCCAGGACGTAGCTGCCCTGCGGGACGTTGGTGAAGTCCACGATGACGTCGGCGCGTTCGGCCAGCCCCATTAGGAGCCGGCCGCCAGTGAGGGCTGTGAGGTTGACGGGCGCGGGCAGAAAGCCGCCCTCGTTGCCGATCTGCCAGACCTCGACGCCCGGGACATTGCTGAAGTCCAGGATCAGGACGCGCGCGTCGCAGCCATTCAGGAAGCGGAAGCGGTAGCGGCGCTGCTCGACATTCAGGTAGGGCCAGCTGCGGCCGTTGACGACGATGGCGTTGCCGAAGAACTCGGGATTCCAGATCGGCGAGACGTCGCTGGTGGGGATATAGGGCCCGGCAATGCCGTCGAAGAAGGCGCGCGTGTCCGGGTAGAAGAGCGAGCCGTCCGGATTGAACGAGCGGTCCTGAACCGCGATCGGGATCTCGTAGAAGGTGCCGAACGGGTTGGATCCGACCGTGGGGGCCGGGCCAGGCAGGAAGGCGCTCCCGCCGGTGCGGGTGTCCCGCACCACGTCGTCCGGGCCGCCGCGGATGAGGTAGAAGCCGGCCGGGCCGGCGTAGACGTTCAGCCGCGTCATGCCCAGGGTGTGGTCGTGGTACCAGATGGTGGAGGCGCGGTTGAGATTCGGATACTGGAATTCGGCCTGGCCGCGCTGCCAGGTGACCTTGGACTTCTTGTAGAACTGGCTCTTGAAGTAGTTGTACCAGGTGCCTTCACGGGCGTAGCCGCTGGGGATGTTTTTAGCATTCGGCAGCCACCACGCTTCGGCGTAGCCGTCGCTCTCCGGCCCGACGCCGACAGCGCCGTGGACATGCGGGACCATGGGGACGGGGCCGGTATAGGGGCCGGGGGTGGCGGTGAAGGTCGGGCGGGTGTCCCGGCCCAGGGCGCCGCCGCCCGGGTTGGCCCAGTGCAGGGTTTGATCCACCGGCAGCAGGTGCGGCAGGTACTTGCCGCTGGCGTCCACCAGGTCGTTGATCCACTTGACGCGCACCGGCACGCCGGCCTTGGCCTCGATCGTGAAGGCCGGGTAGTTCAGCGTGGCGTCGTGCAGGCGGGATTGGTAGCTCCAGACCGTGGTCTTAGGCAGGCCCAGGCTGGCCGGCAGGATCTGCTGCTGGAACTGGCGGACGCAGATCTCGTAGTAGTCGCCCTTGCCACCGGGGATTGGGAAGGAGCCGGCCTTGGGCATGGCCGGCGGAATCACCAGCGGGTCCACGTACTTGGGGATGGCGCTGCCCGGCAGGGCGCTGGCCGCCAGGGCGCGGCGGATATCGGCCTTCATGGCCCGGGTCAGCAGCAAGCCGGCGCCGAGCGCACCGGAGGTGGCGAGAAACTTACGGCGGCTGATTCGCATGGCAGATCTCCTGAGGATGGGGCCGCCTTCCCGTAGATGAGAAGGGCAGCGGGTGTTGAGCGCTTTCCGGAGCCTGACGGTAGAACGCTGCTGGGTGACCTCCTCTGGCTGGAAAAAAGAACCGGCCCACCGGGCCGATCTCAACCTGCGGATCTCGGCCTCCCTGACTGCGCGGACGCTCGCAGGCGCCCGCCCGGCTATGCGATTGTGCAAGGCCGTCTGCCTCAAGTGCTGGACGGCAAGGATTTGGTCGGTTGTGGAAACTGGCCTGACTGGGTCCGGTTGGGGGGCGCCTCAGCGCCGGCGATTAGCCGGCCCCTCCCCACAGAAGGGCGAAGCTGAGCACCCCGCACAAAACTATTTAGGCATGAACAACAGGCCGAGGGTAGGCCCAAATCGGGGCTAAATAGGGACTAGTCCGCGCCGGCCCAGGAGGTGACTTTCGTCAGTGGGCAGGCGCCGCCACGGCGGGGCTAGGGCACGGTGGGCACTTTGAGGAGCGCGCCCACGGCGTAGCCCACCAGCGCGCTGACCGTGCCGATGACGGCCATCTCCAGGCCGCTCTTGGCCGGATGCCCCACGGTGAGGCGCGCCTTGAGGACGCCGACGACAAAGAGCGTCAGGGCCGAAATCAGGACGGCCACCCACATGCTGACGGCCACAGGCAGAAAGGCGAACGGCGCCAGCGGGATCAGCGAGCCGACGATGGCCGCGAAGCCGACGATCAGGGCCGACTGGAACGCGTCCTTGCGATTGGTGGGCTTGAGCTGCAGCTCCTCGGCCATCATGACGGCCACCCAGACCTCGCGGTCGGCCGTGATGGTGTCCACGATCTGGTCAAGCAGGGGGCCCGTGAACCCCTTGGCGGCGTAGATGTCGCGGATTTCCTGGCGCTCCAGGGTGGGCACCAGCTGGATGTGGCGGTGCTCGCGCGCGCGCTCGCTCTCGTACAGGTCGGAGTCGGCCAGGGTGGAGGTGTAGGCGACGGCGCCCATCGAGACCGACTCGGCGAAGGTGGCAGCCAAGCCGGCCACCAAGACGATGTAGGGATCCTGGGTGGCGGCGGCGACGCCCAGGATCACGCCGAGCACGTTCACCAGGCCGTCCTGCCCGCCCAGGATGATGTCCGAGAGGGCGGAGGCGCGGTGATGCGGATCGGCGTGATTGTGGAAATGGAATTCCTGGCTGGGGTGGAGCGGGCCTTCAAACGGCAGCGACGCTGGCATACGGCCTCCCTTGACCGATGACCGTGGCGCCGGAGAGGTGCTGGCGTCCGTTATTAATAAGTATAGGCCGGCCGTCAAGCGGAGCGGGGCCGGAGGAGGACCAGGCTAGCGGTTTGGCCGTGCAGGCAGTTGTGGCCGCGCACCGGGCCGAGCTCGCCGGCGCAGAAGAAGCCGGCCAGGGGGCGCACCCCCAGGGCGGCGGTGATGACGCTGATATCCCCGTTGGGATGATCGAACAGCCGCGTGCCGCGGCCGTTGCATGAGAACAAGACAGCGCCGGCCGGCGGCTCGCCAAAGGTGTGCGGGGTCAGGAGCAATTCCAGGTCTTCCTGGGCCGTGGCGGCGTCGCGCACATGGAATTGGATCGTCTCGCCGGCCGCCACCTGGTCACCCACGGCCAGGGCGCCGGTCTGGCGCTCCACGCCCAGCACGCCGCGCACCAGGAAATCGCCGCGCCCCAGGTCTTCTTCGGCGTCAGCTTCGGCGGGCAGGGCGCGGCCGATGAAGAGGCCGTTCTGCAGCAGTTGTTGTTCCTCGGCGGTGAGGTCGGCGTACAGGTTCTGGATCTGGGCCACCGGGCTCTCATGCGCCAGGCTGTAGATCAGGTTGTTCTCGGCGGCCGTGACCACGAAGGCCGGCCCCACCGGCCGGCAGCCCTGGGAGACGACGATATCCACGTCCACGGCGCCGGCCAGGGCGACGCCCACCGCGCCGCCGTTCAGCACCCGCTCGTCGCGGATCACCAGGTTGTAGCCGGGGCGCGGGGCGCCGCTGGCCAGGCCGCCGGCCAACGGCAGGCCGGGCCGGCGCTGGTTGAAAGCCGCCAGCACCGCGTCGATGGGCGTGGTGAAGGGATCGGCCAGGAAGAAAACCAGCCGGCTGTCCGGCGGGAAATTGAAGGCTCGGCCGAATTCAGCCGGGTCATCCAGAACGTGCGGCCACTGCGCGGGCGTCACGTCGAACGGGATCAGCTCCACGCCGGGCAGGCGCGCGGCGATGGCGCTGGCGGCCGGCTGCTCTTCGACCTCCGTCTCGGCGCCGATGACGCCCTCCGCCGTGCAGGCCAGAAAGACGCGCGGCTGCAGGGCCTGGCGCAGACGCTCCGTCAGGGCCAGCCCGGCGTCCAGGTCCAGGCCGGCCAGGAAGAGCAGCACCAGGTCCACCGGCCCGCCCTCCAGCGGCTGAAGCAGGCTCTGGGCCAAGGCGTCCGCCTCGGGCGGCATGGCCAGGGCGGACGCGAAGCGCATCGACCGGGCCGGCTCCCGGTTGGTCATACCGGCTCCGGCTCGAAGCCGCGGGCGCGCAGGCCGTTGGCGGTCACCAGCAGCGAGACACCCATATCGGCCAGCACCGCCAGCCACAGCGAGGTCCAGCCGGCCAGGGCCAGGCCGAGGAAGGCCAGCTTGAGCCCCAGGCTGATGGCGATGTTGGTCAGGATCAGCCGGCGCGTGAAGCGCGCCAGCCGCACGGCGTAGGGCAGGGGCCGCAGGTCGGCGGCCATCAGAACGATGTCGGCCGTCTCCACCGCCTGGGCGCTGGCCGCGCCGCCCACGGCGATGCCCACGTCGGCGGCGGCCAGGGCCGGCGCGTCGTTGACGCCGTCGCCCACCATGCCCACGGCCCCAAACTCGGCCCGCAGGCGCTGGACGGCGGCGTGCTTGTCCTCCGGCAGCAGGCTGGCGCGGGCGTCGTCCAGGCCCACCTGGGCCGCCACCGCCTGCGCCACGGGGGCGCTGTCGCCGGTGAGCATGATGGCCGCACAGCCCAGAGCCTTCAACTCGGCCACGGTCGCCCGGCTCTCGGCCCGCACCTGGTCGGCGACGGCGATGAAGCCGCGCACCCGGTCGCCGTCACAGACCAGCAGCGTGGTCTGCCCGTCGGCCTCGGCCGCCCGCACCCAGGCGCACAAGGCCTCGCCGTGCGGGTGCTCGGCCTCGAACAGGGCGTGGCTGCCGAGCGTGGCCGATTTGCCGTTGACACGCCCCTGCAGGCCGCGGCCGGTCAGGGTGCGCACCTCGTCGGCCGGCGCGTAGATGTCCGCCAGCCCGCGCTCGGCCGCGGCCATCACCACGGCGCGGGCCAGGGGATGGGCGCTGCGCCGCTCCAGGGCCGTGGCCAGGGCCAGCACATCGTCGCAATGCGCGCAGCGGGCGGTGTCCACGCACTCCACGGCGCGGGCCGCCGTCAGGGCCGGCTCGCCGCGCGTGAGCGTGCCGGTCTTGTCGAAGGCGAAGGCGCGCACGCTGGCCAGCTGCTCCAGGTGCCGGCCGCCCTTGATCAGCACGCCGCGCCGGGCGGCGGCGGTCAGGGCGCTGATGACGGTGACGGGCGCCGAGATCACCAGCGCGCACGGGCAGGCGATCACCAGCAAGGCCAGCGCGCGGTACAGCCAGCCGTGTTCCGCGCCGGTGTTCCAGAACGGCTGGCCGAAAGCCAGCGGCGGCACCACGGCCACCAGGGCGGCCAGGCCCACCACGGCCGGCGTGTAGACGCGCGCGAAGCGGTCGATCAGGCGCTGGCTGGGCGCGCGGGCGGCCTGCGAGGTCTCCATCAAATGAATGATGCGGCTGAGCGTGCTCTCGGCGGCCGGCCGGGTGACGCGCACCTCCAGCGCGCCGTCGCCGTTGACGGTGCCGGCGTACACGCCGTCGCCCGGGGCCTTGTCCACCGGCAGGCTCTCGCCCGTGATGGGCGCCTGGTTGACGGCGCTCCGGCCGGCGGCCACCACGCCGTCGGCGGGCAGGCGCTCGCCCGGCCGCACCAGCACGTGGTCGTCCACGGCCAGGGCGGCCACAGCCACCTCCACTTCGCGGCCGGCCTCGAGCCGCACGGCGCGCGCCGGCGCCAGATCCGCCAGGGCGCGCACGCTGTCCCGCGCCCGGTCGGCCGTGAAGCCCTCCAGGGCCTCGGCCAGGGCGAAGAGCACGATCAGGGCCGCGGCCTCCCACGGCTCGCCGATGATCAC
>JAEURL010000126.1 GCA_016789165.1 Anaerolineales bacterium
ACCGTCCGGGTGCGATCACGCCGATGTCGTCTCGCCGCAACAATTGCGCCCCACCGAGGATCGCCAGCTCGAGCGCCTGCGTAGCCGAAAGCGCGTGCGCGCCATGGCACATGCGCTGCAGCAGCATGGCGTTGCGCACCTCGTCGATCAGGTTCGAGGCGTTATTGGCCGCGCTGCCATCGACGCCGATGGCCACCGTCGCGCCGGCCCGCAGCAGGTCCGGCACCCGGCAGCACCCGGCCGCCGTGTACATGTTCGAGTTCGGGCAGTGCGCGATGCCGGTGTGCGTCCGCCCCACCCGCGCCACGTCTGAATCGCTGAGCGCCGTCGCGTGCGCGTACCACACGTCCGGCCCCACCCAGCCCCACTCCTCAGCCATCTCCACCGAAGACCGGCCGTACTTGGCGTGCATGTACTGCTCGTCCTCGGCCGACTGCGCCAGGTGGGTGTGGCTGCCGACCCCGTGCCGGCGCGCCAGCGCGACGCTCTCCTGCATCAGGCGGGCTGTCACCGCGAACGGCGAACCGGGCGCCAGGTCCACCCGCGTCATCGCGCCCGGCCGCGCATCGTGATAGGTGCGGATCAAGCGCTCACAGTCGGCCAGGATGTCGTCCTCCCGCTCCACCAGCTCGTCCGGCGGGATGCCGCCCTGGCTCTGGCCCATCGAGCTGCTGCCGCGCAGGAGATGGAAGCGGATGCCGGCGTCCCGCGCGGCCTCGATGCAGGTGTCGAAGCGGATATCGTTGACTTTCAGGTAATGATGATCCGCCGCCGTCGTGCAGCCCGAGAGCAGCAGCTCGGCGTGGTTGAGCAGCGAGGCCGTGTACAGGTCCTCGTCGGTGAGCTCGCCCATCAGCCGCGCCAGATCCCGCAGCCAGGGGAACAGCGAGCTGTCCTGCAGGCAGGGGACGTTGCGCAGCAGGCTCTGGAACTGGTGATGGTGGGTGTTGATCAATCCCGGCAGCACCACCCGGCCGCTCAGATCCAGGCGCCGGTCGGCCGGCGGAGCGGGGTCCGCCCCGGCGCCCACGGCCTCGATTTGGTTGTCGCGGATCAGGACCCAGGCGTTGTGCAGCCGGCGCCGCGCCTCATCAAACGTCGCCAGGGTGTCGATATGGTGGAGCAACAGGCTGGACATGGCTCATCCCCAGGAACGGGCGACGCGCATTCGGATCAGCTCGTCGCAGAAGTAGCTGACCCCGTGGACCAGCGCGTCGTTTCGCGCATTGAAAAAAGTATCCACGAACTTCAGCACCGGGGTCTTGGGGCCCAGCCCGAGCTGCTGCGCCACCGGCCGGGGCGCGAAGGCGGCGCTGATGTCCGAGATTGAGTAAGAGATCTCCTGGCGGCAGTACTCTTTGAGGACGGCCTGGATCGGCCGGTTGAAGTCGTAATCCGCCTGCTCGACGACCACATAAGCCAGGGGCAGCAGCCCGGTGGAGTGGATCACCGGCCGGCCGTCGGCCGAGAAGAGCGTGGTGGTGACGATGACCTTTTCGGCGGGGCGCAGGGTATACAGCGCCGCCTCCTCCGGAGTCGGGCTGCGCTTTTCCACCGCCAGGAGCCGGCTCTCGGCCGCCCGGCCGCTCTCGGCGATCAGGCTGGCGAAGTTCCAGTAGGATTTGGGCGTGGCATCGACCGAGAACGCGTGCTTGTTGACGTAGGTGCCGTCCCCCTGTCGGCGGGAGATCAGGCCTTCGGCCTCTAGCCGGGCCAGCGTTGTGCGCAGCGTCGGCCGGCTCACGCCGAGCTCCTCGGCCAGTTTGCCCTCCGCGGGCAGACGCGAATCGGCGGCGTAGTAGCCTTGTTCGATCCGCGCGCGCAGGATCTGTTCGAGCTGGGAACGAACCGAAGCGACTTTTTGAGCCATCGGCCGGTGCTCGGCGGGAGGGCGTCACCCTGCCGCAGATATACGTCAAAGGTCTGACCTTTTCTGCTCCGAGCATCACAATAGCGATCTTCGGCGCCAGAGTCAAGCACCTCCGGCGCCGTGGGCCGGACTAGCCGAAAAACGACTTCCGCAGCACAGCCTCGTTGATCGCGCCGGCGCTGAAGGTGCGCCCGGTACGCAGGTTGTTAATGTGCACCACCGCCGGCGAGTGCAGGTCCAGCGGGATTTGGTAAAAGTCGCGGCCAGCGTCCTCAAAGATCTCCAGGAACGGCCGGCCGTAGGCGCGCGAAGCGGAGGCCGTAATCTTGCCGATGATGCCGGCCACGGCTTCGTCGGCGGCATCGACGGACAGGTGGCAGACGCCGCCGTAGAGCAAAGAATCGTTGATGCGGCCCATCGCCACGACTTCATCCTGCGTGAGGGGCGCGATCACGGCGTAGCCGGCCGCGTACTGCACTTGGTTGAAGTCGAAGCCCTCTTCCGGCAGGCGGTGGAGCGTCTGCTCGATGATGCGCGCCGCCACCTGCACGGCGCAGACCAGGCTGGAGTTGGGCGCCACCAGGATGTAGACGTCCTCCGGCCTCACCTGGCAGTTCTCGGCCACGACAGCGGCAATACGCTCGGTGATGGGTTCGGACGTCTGGATCGCAACCACGGCCTCGGAATGCTGGTCGCGGTAGGTGATCAGGTCGAAATAGTGGTCGGGCTGGAGACGGTTGAGCGCCCGGGCCGGCCCGGCGGCGATGGCGGCGTGCGGGGTGCCCGGCGGGTCCAGTTGCCAGCCCGCAATCTGCGAGGCCACGCAGGCCTCCATCGGCCGGTCCACCATCACGCGCACCGCCGGCAGCACCCGTTCGGCCAGCGGAAACGGCTCGTAGGTCACGGTGCCCAGGCCGCCCAGCGTCACCAGGGTGTAGGCGCGCGCCGCCTCCCAGCTGCCGGGCGCCTGCTGGCCCATGTCTAGCACGGTGGCGCCGTTGCCCAGGCGCACCACACGCACCCCCAGCGGTTCCGGGTTGGCCAGCACACGCCGGACTACCTGCATGGCCTCGCGATTGATGCTGATCATTTCGGGCCGGCCTCCCGTGCGCCCAATCCGCCGTCCACGGGGATGAGCGCACCGTTGATGTAGCTCGCCTTGTCAGAGGATAAGAACACGATCACTTCCGCCATCTCGGCCGGTTCGCCGAGCCGGCCGGCCGGGATGAAGCGCTCGACGTTGGCCAGCCGCTCCGGGTCGCGGAACCCCGCCAGCAGGGCGTCGGTCCGGATCAGCCCCGGCACGACCGCGTTCACGCGGATGTGGACCGGCGCCAGGTCCAGGGCCATGGCCAGCGTCAGGCTTTCCAAAGCGCCCTTGCTGGCGGCATACGCCGAACGCGCCTCCACCAGCTGGCGCGCCAGGATCGAGCTGACGTGCACGATGCTGCCGCGCCCGCGCTCGGCCATCCGGCGCGCCACGCACTGGCTCAGGTAGAACACGCCCCGGGCGTTGGCCGCCCAGACCCGGTCGAACTCGGCCAGCGGAACATCCAGAAAGAGCTGGCGGTTGAAGGCGGCGGCGTTGTTCACCAGAGCCAGCACCGGGCCCCAGGCCTCGGCCTCCGCCGCCAGCCGCTCCACGTCCGCCGGCGCGGATACGTCCGCCCGCGCCAGGCGCGCCTGGCCGCCGGCCGCCTCGATCTGCGCCAGCGTCGCCTGGGCCCCGCTCTCATCCGATAGGTAGTTCACCACCACCTGGGCCCCCGCCCGCGCGAAAGCGATGGCCGTGGCCTGGCCGATCCCCTTCGAAGCGCCGGTTACGATCACAACCTGATCGCGGAAATACTCTTCGGTCGCCATCAAGCAGTCCCCGCCTAGCTCGCGCCGCCCGGTTCGAGCTGCTCCGGCCGGCTGAGCGTTGCCTGCAAATCGCCCAGGAAGGCCGCCGCGGCCGCCCCATCGATGAAGCGATGATCAAAGGTCAGGCTGAACCAGGCCTGCTGGCGGACCGTCACCGCGTCGGCCACCACCGCCGGCCGCGCCTGGACCCGGCCCACCAGCAGAATGGCGCCCTCCGGGGGCCGCGGCAGCGGAAAGCCGCCGTCCACGCCAAACATGCCCAGGTTGCTGACCGTGAACGTCCCGCCCTCAATATCGGGCATGGCCAGCTTGCCGGCCCGCGCCCGCTCGGCCAGCCCAGCCGAACTGGACGCCAACTCGGCCAGAGATTTGGCGCCCGCGTCGCGGACGACGACCACCACCAGCCCATCCGGGACCGCCACCGCCATGCCCAAGTTCACGGGCTCGTAGACCAGCACCCGGTCCTCCACCAGCTCCGCGTTCAGCAGCGGATGGCGGGGCAGAACCCGCGCCACGGCCGCCAGAATGTAGACGTTCAGCGACGGTCCGCCGGCCTGGCGGGCCGCCTGGATCTCGGTCAGGTCCATCTCGCGCGTCACCTGGCTCAGGGCCGCCCCCTGGACCGACGCGCGCATTGTCTGGGCCATGATCTTGCGCACCCGGCCCAGTGGCAGCGTCTGCTTGACGGGCAGGCCCCGCGGTGAGGTCTCAGCCATGGCGTTCCCTATTGCCGCAGCGCCGCGGCCTCTTCCGCCGTCGCCGCGATCACGGCCAGCACCGTCCCCACCGGCACCGTCTCCTCCTCCTGCACCAGGATGCGCGCCAGGATGCCCGCCACCGGCGCCGGCAGCTCCGTGCTGACCTTGTCCGTCTCCACGTCGGCCAGCACCTCCCCCTCCGCCACCGCCTCCCCCTCCCGCTTGCGCCACGTCTTAAGCGTCCCTTCTTCCATGGTCAACCCCCACTTGGGCAGAATCACGTCTTCGCTCACACCACCATCTCCTTGCCCAACCTGTTAGGCCGCCGGCCGCACGCCCAGCACCTGGCGCGCCGCCTGCACAATCTGGTCCTTCCCCGGCAGGATCAGCTTCTCCAGCACCAGCGAGAACGGGATCGGCGTGTCCAACGCCCCCACCCGCCCCACCGGCGCCTTCAGATCCGCCCAGCATTCCTCCGCAATCGTGGCGCTCACGTCCGCGCCCAGCCCCCCCATCCGCGGCGCCTCGCTCGCCACCACCGCCCGCCCGGTCCGGCGCACGGAGCCAAGCACTGTGTCCGTGTCCCACGGCCGCAGCGTCCGCAGATCGATCACTTCCGCCTCAATCCCCTCCTTGGCCAGCACCTCCGCCGCCGCCAACGCCTCGTGCGTCATCTTCAGGTAGGCCACGATCGTCAGGTCCCGCCCCGGCCGCGCCACCGCCGCCTGGCGCAGCGGCACCGTGTACTTGCCCTCCGGCACCGACCCCTTCACCCGGTACAGGGCCTTGTGCTCCAGAAACAGGACCGGATTGTCGTCTTCGATGCTCGCGACGAGCAGGCCCTTGGCGTCCGCCGGCGTGGCCGGCCCCACGATGACCAGCCCCGGCACGTTCAGGAACCAGCCCTCCACCGACTGGGAATGGTGCGGCCCCCCGCCGAACCCGCCCCCGCAGGCTGTGCGCACCACGATCGGGGCCTTGAACTGGCCGTCGAACATGTAGTGCAGCTTGGCGGCGTTGTTGACCAGTTGGTCATAGCACTCGCCCAGGAAGTCCGCGAACATGATCTCGGCCACCGGCCGCATGCCGACCATGGCCGACCCCACCGCCGTGCCGATGATGGCGGCCTCGGAGAGCGGCGTATCGCGCACCCGCTCGGCGCCATACTTCTCAAACAGGCCCCGGGTGACGCCAAAGTCGCCGCCCATCTTGCCGATATCTTCCCCCAGCAAGTAGACGTTCTCGTCCTCGGCCATCGTCACTTCCAGGGCCTCCGTCAGGGCCTGGACAAACGTGCGCGTGCGCGCCGGCGCTGTGGGTGCCGTCATCGCGAAGCTACCTCCCATCCCACGTAGACGTTCGCGGTCGCCTTCTCCGCGCCCGGCATCGGGCTGGCCAGCGCAAACTGGATCCAGCGCTCAATCTGGGCCTTGGTGTCCGCCTCGATCTGGTCGACCGCGGCCTCCGCGGCCCGGCCCGTGGCCAGGATCTTCTGCCGCGCCAGCTTGAGGGGGTCGTGCTCTTCCTTCCAATACTTCACTTCCTCCGGCGGGCGGAACTCCCCGGAGAAGATGCCCTGCCAGCGCCAGGTCTTGAACTCCAGGAAGTACGGCCCCCGGCCGGCCCGGATGTGCCCCACCGCCTGCGCCACCGCCGCGTACGCCAGTTCGATCTCGTTGCCGTCCACCTGCACGCACGGCAGCCCGTAGCCGCGCGCCAGGTCCACAATGTTCGCCGACGCGTGCGAGGCGCCCACGGCCGTGGAGATCGCGTAGCCGTTGTTCACACACGCGTACAGCACCGGCAGCTGCCAGGTAGCGGCCAGGTTCAGGCTCTCGTGAAATTCACCCCGCCCCACCGTGCCGTCACCGATCACGCAGCACGCCACCCGCGCCTGCCGGCGCATCTTCCAGGCCAGCGCCACCCCCAGCACCGTGGCCATGAACGAGCCTTCCACCGCGTTGTCCCCAAAATTGCCCACCGCCGGGTCCGCGCTGTGCAGGCTCCCCCCCTTGCCCCCGCACACCCCCGTCGCCCGGCCAAACAGCTCGGCCATGATCCGCTGCCCGCTGCCGGCGTGCTTCTCCTGCGCCAGCGCATTCAATCCATGGCAGCGGTGATCCGGAAAGAAGCAGTCCGTCGGCTCCAGGTGCGCGGCCAGGGCCGCCTGCGTGGCCTCCTGGCCGACGCCGATGTGCAGCATGCCCGGCACCGTGCCCTTCTTGAATTCCCGCTCCAGCCCGAATTCAAAGGCCCGCACCAGCCACATATCCCGATACAGGTCCAGCAATTGCTCAAGATCCAGCACCATGTCGCCTCCTTACCGGCAAGCTGAGGGCCGCAACGGATACCGCCCGGCGGGGGATGGGGACGCCGGCCAGGCGCCGGCCCAGCGCGGGCCGCTTGTGGACGATTTCTCGATTGGGGGGACGACGTGGCCGGGGAAGGTGGTCACGGTGCCTCCAGTCAGGTTGGGGTCAGACCGACGATAGCAGCAGATTAGCACACGCCGCCTCCCCAAGTCAAGTGATGCTTTACTTTGTTGACTATCACTCAAAACGCAATTGACGCTCGCCAGCCCCGGTGCTACACTCGCAGCCATGAGCACCTCCAAGGCGCGCCCAGCACCCCGCAGCCAGCCGCCGGCCGAAACCGGGATCGGCACCCGGCTCCGCGAACGACGCAAGGAACTCGACTTCAGCCTGCAGGACCTGGCCCAGCGCACCGGCCTGACCGCTAGCTTCCTCAGCCTCGTCGAACGCGACCGCAACCAGCCCTCGCTGGACTCCCTGCGCCGGATCGCCGACGCCCTCCAGGTGCCCCCCTTCTACTTCACCCACGCCAACGGCATCAACCCCGTCGTCCGCCGCACCGAACGCGTCCGCCTGACCTTCCCAAAAAACGGCGTCACCTCCGAACTGCTCATCCCCAACCTGCGCGGCCGCCTCGAAGTCATCATCACCCGCGCCCGCCCCAGCGCCGGCAACACCGCCCTGCCCCCCAACCACGACACCGAAGAATGCATCCTGGTCTTGGAAGGCCAGCTCCGGGTTAAGCTGACCTCGGGCGAGTATCTGCTCGAAGCCGGCGACAGCATCACCTTCCACGGCCCCAACCTGCAGGAAATCGCCGCCGGCGGCCGCCGCGAGGCCGTCTTCCTCTCGGCCAGCACGCCGCCCGTCTTCTGACCGCCTAAACGCTCAGTCCAGCGAAAGGGCTTCATGGGCAAAGTCATCCCGCCGCCGGCCGCGGATCTGCTGGTGACCCATGCCTTGCTCATCACCCAGGACGCCCAGCGCCGCGTCATCGCGGACGGCGCTCTGGCCATCCGGGACGGCCGGCTGTTGGCGGTCGGTCCGACGGCGGAAGTGGCCTCCCAGTTCTCGGCCAGCCGCACCCTCGACGGGCAAGGCCGAGCCCTGTTCCCGGGCCTGGTCAACACCCACACCCACCTTTTCCAATCCGCTGTGAAGGGCCTGGGTGAAGACATGGGCGTGGAAGCGTGGGTGCAAGCCGTCACCTTCCCCACCGCGCGCGCCATGACCCCGGAGGATGTCTACCTCGCCGCGCTGGTCTGC
>JAEURL010000150.1 GCA_016789165.1 Anaerolineales bacterium
CAGCGCGCCCTGCGCTACGCGGCCATGCAGGTCGGCGAAGAGCTGGAGGAGGACCTCCGCCTCCAGAACACGGCCCCGCTGCCCGCGCTGTGGGCCGAGGTGCAGGACGACTCCGACCTGCCCGGCTACACCGTCGCCAGCGTACGGTCAGTGGACGGCGGCGGCCGGCTGCAGTGGCGGGCCCACGCGGTCTGCACCCGGCGCGGCCTGTTCAGCCTCGGCCGCTGGACCCTGCGCCTGGGGGACCCGTTCGGGTTGTTCCTGGTGGAACAGCATTACGAGGCCCCGCAGACCTTGGTGGTCTACCCCTCGCTGGCCGCCCTGCCGCGCGCCCTGCTCCCGCACACCCCCACCCTGGGCGAGCAGCGCCTGCTGCGCCAGCCGCTGCCGGCCGAGACCGTCAACGCCGTCACCACCCGTCCGCATGTGCCCGGCGATCCGCTCCGGCACATGCACTGGCGCACCACGGCGCGGCGCGGCGCGCCGTTCACCAAGATCTTCGAGCCGGAGGCCACCCACCGCGTCTGGCTGATCGTCGATTTTGACCCGGCCGCCCACGGCGGCCCGCCGGATGATCCGACCGAAGAGCTGCTCGTCCTGCTGGCGGCCTCCCTGGCGGCGCGCCTGCTCCAGCAGCGCCTGGCCGTCGGCCTG
Source organism: Anaerolineales bacterium (assembly GCA_016789165.1). Lineage (GTDB taxonomy): Bacteria > Chloroflexota > Anaerolineae > Anaerolineales > UBA6663 > SpSt-583. The sequence continues at coordinate 655 of JAEURL010000150.1, forward strand.
CTGGCCGCGCACGGCGCCGAGACCGTGCTGGTGCCGCCCCGGCCGGGCCTGGCCCACGTCTGGGACCATCTGCGCGCGCTCGCCCCGCTCCACCCCGCCGCCGCCACGCCGCCCCTGGCGGAGCTGCTCACCCGGGCGCAGAGCGTGCTGTCCGGCCGCGATCTCCTGATCGTGGTGACGCCCTCGCTGGCCCCGGCCTGGCCGGTGGCCCTCATGCGCACCGCGCAGCGCGGCGTGCGGGCCGAGGTGATCCTGATCGACCCGGCCTCCTTCGGCCTGGCCGGCTCCGCCGAGGCATTTCGGCCGGCGCTGGCCAACCTGGGCGTGCCGGCGCGCCTCGTGCGGCGCGGCGAGGTCCAGCCGCTTTCAGCCGTCTACGGCACCCTGCGGCGCTGGGAGTTCATGACGCTCGGCACTGGCCGGGCGGTGGCCATGCAGACACCGCGCGGCGCGCCCTCGCTGGAGGCTCAATTGGCCTCCTTACAGGCCCAATCCCGATGAGCGCCCGCCTGACCTCGGCCGCGCCGCGCCGGACCGCGGTGGAGCAGCTGGCCGCCTGGCTCGGCGGCGCCTGGTCCCGCCTGGTGACGCTGGGCGTGGCCCTGGCCTGTGTGGGCATCGCCCTATACTGCGCCTATCAGGCGCGCTGGGTGGCCGAGCCGGGCCGCTACGCCGACGCGCTGTGGTACGGCGCCCTGTGCGGGGCGCTGCTGGCCAGCTCGCGCTTTTCCGGGCGCTTCGCGGCCGGCTACAGCCTGAGCCTGTCCCTGGCCGCCGCCGCGCAGGGCGCGGGCGAAGTCCTGCCGGCCGCGGCTGACCTGTTCGCCCGCGCGCCGGCCGATTTGATCACGGACCTGAATGTGCGCGCGCTCCTGCTGGGCGATCGGGCGGGCGCCTGGGTTAACGCCATCCTGACCGGCGGGACACTGCGCGACACCGGGTTGTTCATCAGCCTGGCCAGCCTGCTGCTGTGGCAGACGGCCGCCTGGCTGCTGTGGAGCACACTGCGCCGGCGCGCGGCCCTGGCCGCCATCCTGCCGCTCGGCCTGACGCTCGGCCTGAGCAATCAGCTGGCCGGCCGGCCCAACGCCGAGTACGCGGCCTTCCTGGCCGCCGCGCTCCTGCTCATCGGCCACACCGCCTTCGTCACCGCCCACGCTGAGTGGGAAAAACGCCGCGTCGATTACACCGACTCGATCAGCATCGATTGGAGCGTGGTCAACGCCATCCTGGCCGTCGCCCTGGCCGTGCCGATCCTGGCCGCGCCCTGGGTGGGCACCCCGGCCGGCTGGCGGGCCTTGTCCGATCTCTTCCGCGCCGCCCGCGCCGAGACCGCCGACACCGCCTCGCGCCTGTTCGGCGGCGTCAACCCGCCGCGGGCCACGGTCGGGGCGGCCTCGGCGCGCCTGCCGGACCTGGGCCAGATCGGCCAGCCCTTGCCGCACGGCAACGAGGCCGTGATGTGGGTGACGGTCAGCGACCCCGACCCGCCGCCGCCCCAGGCCGGCGAACCGGCCGCCGCCTACGCCGGCCACTACTGGCGCAGCCGGGTCTACGCCGCTTACACCGGCAGCGGGTGGGAGCCGGCCGCCCCGGACCCGGCCGCCGCGCCCGCCGTCGCCGAGGCCGGCGCGCCGCCCGGCCGGCGGGTGGTGACCCAGCACTTTGAGCTGCTGGTGGGCGCCGGCCCCGAGCTGTTTGCCGTCAATGTCCCGGTCAGCGTCACCCTGGAGGCCGGCCGCGATCTGCGGCTGGCGGCCTTCGCGGAACCGGCCGACGCGCTGGTGCTCGGCGACGCCGCAGCCTACCGCGTGACGTCCTGGGCCAGCGCCGCCGCCGGCCGCGTGCTGAGCCTCACCCCGCGCGAGTACCCGGCCGATATTGCGGCCGAATATCTGGCGCTGCCGGCCTCCCTGCCCGAACGCGTGCGCGCGCTGGCCGCCCGCGTGGCCGGCCCGGGGGCCACGCCCTTCGCCCAGGCCGAGCGCGTGCAGGATTATCTGCGCGCCAATTACGCTTATCAGCTGGAGGTGCCGCCCGCGCCGGCCGGCCAGGACGTGGTGGACTATTTCCTGTTCGACGCGCCCGGCGGTTTTTGCACCTACTACGCCTCGGCCATGGCCGTGCTGCTGCGCGCTGAGGGTGTGCCGGCCCGCGTGGTGGCCGGCTTCGCCACCGGCGAGTTCGATTTCGAGCGGCGGGCCTGGCGCGTGCCGGCCTCGGCCGCCCACGCCTGGGTGGAGGTGTATTTCCCCGGCTACGGTTGGGTGGAGTTTGAGCCCACGCCCTCCCAGCCCCGGCCTGACTACGGCAGCGCGGCCGCCCCCGAAGCCGCGGAGCAGCCCACACCGCCGCCGGAGACGCCGACGGCGCGCCCGGCCTGGGCCTGGTTGGCGGCCGGCGCGGGGCTGGCGGCCGCCGCGCTCTGGCTCTGGGCCCGCCGCCGCGCGGCTCACAAACAGGAGCCGGTCTCCGGGCTGTATTGGCGTATGCGCGGTTGGCTGGGGCAGCAGGGCTTGCGGGCGCCGGCCAGCGCCACGCCCGACGAGTTTCTGGCGGCCTGCGCGCCGGCGCTGACGGCGCGCCCGACCTTGTGGGCGGCTGTGCGCCAGGCGACGCGCCTGTACGCCGAGACCGCCTACAGCGCCCACCCGGTGCCGGGCGCGGCCGCGCGCGCGGCGGCGGCGCTGTGGGAGCAGGCGCGCGGCGATCGGCTCAGGCTGTGGTGGGCGCGTCTACGGCGCCCGCGCTCAACCAGGGGCTCAGCCAGGCCCTGAACGCATCGTCCCCCGGCGCGGCGGCCGGCGCCTGGCGGCGGAACGATTCCTCCCGCAGCAGCACCTCGGCCACCGTCAGCGGCCGGCCCGCCGCCTGCGACCGCCGCCGCACGAAGAGCGCGTTCTGCGTGGCGTGACACAGGGCGGCCGCCTCTTTCTCCCGCAGGGCCGAGCTCACATCCACCACCAGATCGGCCGGGTCGTCGGCGTTGGCCAGGCGCGGATAGGGATGGCCGGGATACGCGGCCGCCATCGAATAGAACAGCGGCGCCGCCGGGCCGAGGCCGGCCAAGGCCGCCCGCGCCATCTGGTGCAGCAGGCGGTGGGCCGGGTGGCCGTATTCGCCGTTCGTGCCGTGGGTGAGCAGCACCTCCGGCGCGAACTGGGTCACGCTGCTGACGATCTGGCTGGTCAGCACGGCTGGGTCGTGGGCCGGCGCCGCAAGCACATCCCCAGGCGCCACCTCCGGATCGACATAGCCCAGAAAGGTCAGGCTCCGGCCGCCCAGCCGCCCCACCGCGCAGACCAACTCCTGCTCGCGGAGCGCGCCCAGTTCAGCGCGCTCGCAGCGCGGCGGCTCGCCCGTCTCCCCGCCTTCGCCGCGCGTCAGGCAGAGCACGTGCACGGCCACGCCCTGGCGGGCCAGCAGGGCCAGCGTGCCGCCGCACAACATGGTTTCGTCGTCGGGATGGGCGATGAGGCAGAGTAAAGCCGGCATAGGCAATGACCGCTGACGAAGGGCGAACGGCGCGCCGGGCACAGTGATCTGGCCGGCCGTCAGAGCGCTAGAAAGGGGCCGGACTGGCAGGCCAGATGCCGGCC
>JAEURL010000234.1 GCA_016789165.1 Anaerolineales bacterium
GGACGCGGTGCGCGCCGATCAGCCGGCGGTGGTGTGCGGGCTGTCGATGGGCGGCTACGTGGCCCTGGCCTTTTACCGCCGCCACCGCGCGCGCGTGGCCGGCCTGATCCTGGCCGCCACCCGCGCCGGCGCCGATTCCCCGGAGGCCCAGGCCGGCCGCGACCGGATGGCCCAGACCGCGCGCGAGCACGGGGCCGGCGCCGTGGCCGAGGCCATGCTGCCCAAACTGTTCGCGCCGGCCGCCTACGCCGCCCGGCCGGAGCTGGTGGCGGGCGCCCGGCCCATGCTGGCCGGCGCCTCGGTGGACGGGATCGTGAGCGCGCTGGCCGCCCTGCGCGACCGGCCGGACTCTACCCCCCGGCTGGCCGAGATCACGGTGCCGACGCTCGTCATCCACGGCACCGACGATCAGCTCATCCCGCCGGCCGAGGCCGAGAAAATGGCGGCCGGCATCCCCGGCGCGGCGCTGCGCCTGATCGCCGGCGCCGGCCACCTGCTCAACCTAGAGCAGCCGGCCGCCTTCAACGCGGCCGTCAGCGATTTCATGCTGTCCCTCTGAACAGGAGCCTCCATGTCCCGCGTCATTCGCGCCCCGCGCGGCCGCAGCCTGGCCTGCAAGGGCTGGCTGCAAGAAGCCGCTTACCGCATGCTCCAAAACAACCTGGACCCGGACGTGGCCGAACGGCCGGACGACCTGGTGGTCTACGGCGGACGCGGCCAGGCCGCCCGCAGTTGGGAGGCCTTCGACGCTCTCCTGGCGGCCCTGCGCGAGCTGGAGGACGACGAGACCCTGCTGGTCCAATCCGGCAAGCCCGTGGTCGTCTTCCGGAGCCATCCGGACGCGCCGCGCGTGCTGATCGCCAACTCCAACCTGGTGCCGCACTGGGCCACCCAGGCCCACTTCGATGAGCTGGCCGCCAAGGGCCTGATGATGTACGGCCAGATGACGGCCGGCTCCTGGATCTACATCGGCACGCAGGGCATCCTGCAGGGGACGTACGAGACGCTCGGCGCGCTGGCCCGCCAGCGCGGCTGGGCGTCGCTGAAAGGCAAGTTCGTGCTGACCGCCGGCCTGGGCGGCATGGGCGGCGCCCAGCCGCTGGCCGTCACCCTGAACGAGGGCGTGGCGCTGGTGGTGGAGGTGGATCCGTGGCGCGCCCGCCGGCGCGTGGAGACCGGCTACATCGACGTGGTGGTGGACACGCTGGAAGAGGCCATGACCCTGGTGGACGAGGCCAAGGCGGCCGGCCGGCCGCTCTCGGTCGGCCTGATCGGCAACGCCGCCGAGGTCCTGCCCGAGCTGGTGGTGCGCGGCGTGACGCCGGACGTGGTCACCGACCAGACCTCGGCCCACGATCTGCTCTTCTACGTGCCGCACGGCCTCACGCTGGCCGAGGCCGACGCGCTGCGGGCCGCCGACCCGGCCGAGTACGCGCGCCGCAGCCAGGCCTCGATGGCCCGCCACGTCCAGGCCATGCTGGACCTGCAGCGGCGCGGGGCCGAGGTCTTCGACTACGGCAACAACCTGCGCCAGCGCGCCTTCGACTTCGGCATCAAGGACGCCTTCGATTATCCCGGCTTCGTGCCGGCCTACATCCGGCCGCTGTTCTGCGAGGGCAAAGGGCCCTTCCGGTGGGTGGCGCTCTCCGGTGATCCGGAGGACATCTACCGCACGGATGAGGCCATCGCCGAGCTGTTCCCCGAGGACGCCCACCTGCAGCGCTGGCTGAAGATGGCGCGCGAGAAGATCCACTTCCAGGGTCTGCCGGCGCGCATCTGCTGGCTGGGCTACGGCGAGCGCGTCCGGGCCGGCCTGAAGTTCAACGAGCTGGTGGCGCGCGGCGTGGTCCAGGCGCCCATCGTCATCGGCCGCGACCACCTGGACTCCGGCTCGGTGGCCAGCCCCAACCGCGAGACCGAGGCCATGCGCGACGGCACCGACGCCGTCAGCGACTGGCCGATCCTGAACGCCCTGATCAACGCCGTGGGCGGGGCCACCTGGGTCAGCTTCCACCACGGCGGCGGCGTGGGCATCGGCTACAGCCAGCACGCCGGCCAGGTGATCGTGGCGGACGGCACGCCGGCGGCCGCGCGCCGGCTGGAGCGCGTGCTGACCACCGATCCGGGCATGGGCGTGGTGCGCCACGCCGACGCCGGCTACCCGGAGGCCCTCGCCGCCGCGCGCCGGCACGGGCTCAAGATGCCGATGCTGAAGGATTGAACCGGCGGCAAATGCAAGCGCCGGCCTCGGGGCCGGCGCTTTTGGTTTCAGGCGGGATTGGCGGGGCGGCGGCTACGACATCGTCAGCGCCATCACGGCCTTCTGGGCGTGCAGGCGGTTCTCGGCCTCGTCGTAGACCACGGAGTTCGGGCCGTCGATGACCTCATCCGTCACTTCCAGGTTGCGGTCGGCCGGCAGGCAGTGCATGTAGATGGCGTCGTCCTTGGCCAGGTTCATGCGCCGCTGGTCCGTGATCCAGGAGCGGTACTTCTCGATCAGGCTCTTGCCCTCTTCCTTGGCCGTGGTGGTCACCAGCGGGCCCCAGGACTTGGGATAGACCACGTCCGCGTCCTTGAAGGCCTCGTCCATGTCGTGGGTGACCTCAAACCCGACCTTGTATTTGCGGGCGTTCTCGCGGGCCTGATCCATGATCTCGGGCATCAGCTTGAACTCCGGCGGGTGCGCCAGCACCACGTCGCAGCCGAAGCGCGTCATCTGCAGGATCAGCGACTGCGGCACCGAGATCGGCTTGCTGTAGGAGGCGGCGTAGGCCCAGGAGACCACCACCTTCTTGCGGCGCAGGTCGCGGCCCTTCTTCTCGATGATGGTCATCAGGTCGGCCAGGCACTGGAAGGGGTGGTAGACGTCGCACTGCATGTTCAGGATCGGCGCGCGCGAGTGCAGGGCCACCTCGTTCTCGTATTTGTTGCCGAACTGCCAGTCGCACTGGCGGATGGCGATGCCGTCGAAATAGCGGCCGAAGATCTGGCCGATCTCCTTGGCCGTGTCGCCGTGCGAGATCTGGGTGGTCTCGGAGTCGATGAAGGCGGCGTGCCCGCCCAGCTGCGCCATGCCGGCCTCGAACGAGCCGCGCGTGCGCGTGCTGGTGAAGAAGAACAGCATCGCCAGGGTCTTATCGCGCAGCAGAGCGTGGGATTCGCCCAGGGCGCGCTTGCGCTTCAGGTCCCAGGCCACGTCCAGGACGGTCTCGACCTCTTCCTTGCTGAAGTCCAGATCGCCGATGAAGTCTCGGCCGCGCAGGTTGGTTTGCATCGTTGATTCTCCTGTGAAGTAATATCCCCAGCGGGCCGGCTCACTCGGCCAGCACGCTGATGTGAGCGAAACGGGTCACGTCCACCAGGCCCAGGTCCGAGAGGCGCAGCTCGGGGATGACGGCCAGGGCCAGCAGGCTGAGCTGCATGTTGGCGTTGTGCAGGGCGCAGCCGCAGGCCCGGTACTCGGCCAGCACCGCCTCGGCCTTGCGCGCCACCACCTCGGCGCGCTCGTCGGACATCAGGCCGGCGATGGGCAGCTCCACCACCGCCGTCACCTGGCCGCCGCGCGCCACCAGCATCCCGCCGCCGCGCGCGGCCAGGGCGTTGGCGGCCAGGGCCATGTGCGCGTCGTCGGTGCCCACCACCAGCAGGTGGTGCGAGTCGTGGGCCACCGTGGAGGCCACCGCGCACGGCACGTTGAAGCCGAAGCCGTGCACAAAGCCCACCTGCACGCGGCCGGTGCCGTGGTGGCGCTCCACCAGCGCCAGCTTGCACACGTCCTGGGCCGGGTCGCCGTGCACGCGGGCGCCGTTGACGGGCAGCTCGCGCACCAGGTGCCGGGTGGGCGCCTGGTTCTCGATCACACCGATGACGTTGACCTTGGCCGTCGGCGCTTCGTGATTCGGGCCGGCCACCTGAAAATCGGCGGGCGTCAGGGTCCGGTTCAGGTGAACGGACTGCTTGACCTCCGGCGGATACGCAAATTGCGGCAGCGCCACCCGCCACTGGCCGTCTTCGGCGATCACGATCCCGGCGGCGACCACCACCTCGGCCCGGAAGTCGGCCAGGTCGGCGGTGAGCACGATATCGGCCAGCCGGCCGGGCGCGATCTGGCCGACGTCCTGGCTGACGCCGAAATGCTCGGCCGTGTTCAGGGTCATCATCTGGATGGCCGTGATCGGCCGCAGGCCCTGGGCGATGGCATGGCGCAGCACGCGGTCCATGTGGCCCTCGTTCACCAGCGTGCCCGAGTGCGAGTCGTCGGTGCACAGGATGAAGTGGCGCGGATCCAGGCCCTGCTCGGTGACGGCCTTGATCTGGGCGGCCACGTCGTACCAGGCCGAGCCCAGCCGCAGCATGGCGCGCATCCCCTGGCGCACGCGCGCGACGGCGTCCTCGGCGCGCGTGCCCTCGTGGTCATCGGCCGGCCCGCCGGCCGCGTAGCCGTGGAAGGGCCGGCCCAGGTCCGGGGCGGCGTAGTGCCCGCCGATCACCTTGCCGGCCTGCATGGTCTCGGCCAGCTCGCCCAGCATCTGCTCATCCGCCAGGTAGACGCCGGGGAAGTTCATCATCTCGCCCAGGCCGATGATGCCGGGCCAGCGCATGGCCTCGCGCACCTCGGCCGGGCCGATGGCGGCGCCCGGCGTCTCCAGCCCCGGCGCGGACGGCACGCAGGACGGCATCTGGACCCAGACGTTGATGGGCTGCAGCGCGGCCTCGTCCGCCATCAGCCGCACGCCGCGCAGCCCGAAGACGTTGGCGATCTCGTGCGGGTCCACGAACATGCCGGTGGTGCCGCGCGGCGCCGCCGCCCGCACAAACTCGGTCACGGTCACCATACCGGATTCGACGTGCATGTGCGCGTCCAGCAGGCCGGGCACCAGGTAGCGGCCGGCGGCCGCGATCACGCGCGTCTGCGGGCCGAGGGTGTGGCCGGCGTCCGGGCCGACATAGGCGATGCGCGCGCCCTTCACGGCGATGTCGGTGCCGGGCACGATCTCGCCGGACTGCACGCACACCCAGCGGCCGCCGCGGATCACCAGATCGGCCGGCGCGCGGCCCATGGCCGTGTCCACCAGCTCGCGCGCCACGCTGTGCCAGGCCGGCCGGGAGGCCATGCTCATGGAATCTCCTTCTCGCCGCGGCGCAGCGCCAGCAGCAGCCGGTCCTGATCCACCGGCAGGCGCAGCAGGCGCACCCCGCAGGCATTGTAGATGGCGTTGGTGATGGCGGGCAGCGTCGGGATGGACGCGATCTCGCCCACGCCCTTGGCCCCGAACGGCCCGGTGGGCACCTC
>JAEURL010000253.1 GCA_016789165.1 Anaerolineales bacterium
CTGCCCCCCGATCACTTCGATCTGATCCTCAACTTCTACTACCTGGACCGCGCGCTGTGGCCGGTGTACCGCCAGGCCCTCAAGCCGGGCGGCCTGCTGCTCTGTGAGACCATGACGCGGACGATGCTGGCCGAGCGGCCGGACCTGCCGCCCGAATTCCTGCTGGCGCCCGGCGAACTGCGCGCCGCCTTTGCGGATTGGGACATCTTGATGGAATACGAGGGCTGGCTGGCCGGCCGGAGCGGCCACCGCAAGGCGGTGGCGCAATTGGTGGCGCGCCGGCCGGCCGCGCCGCCGGCCAGTCCGACGGACGGGTCAGGCGCGGTGGGGCTTTCAGCCGCTAACGCGTGAGCCACTCGGGCGGCCAGGGGCGGGCGTAGTCGTTCAGGATGGCGCCGCCGAAGTTCACCTCGGGCTGATCGTCCAGCGCCTGCCACTGGCGCGGATTGTCCAGGTCGCGCTCGAAGCCGCGCGCGAAGGGACCGCTGAGCATGAGCGAGTCCCAATCGGCGTCGATCAGGGGGACGGGGTTGTAGGCGGTGCGGTAGTTGTAGCCGGAGCGGATCTCGAGGTGCAGGTGCGGGCGCGAGGCGCACGTCAGGTCGGGGTCGCCGGTGTAGCCCACCACCTGGCCGCGCGTCACCGCCTGGCCCACGTCCACCTGGGCCCGCTCGACCAGGTGGCCGTAGAACGAGGCGTAGCCGTTGGGGTGGTCGATCATCAGGTTGTGGGGGCCGGCGCCGTGCTGTTCGGCGTCCACCTTGGTCACCACGCCGTCGCCGATGGCCACCACCGGCGTGCCGCAGCGGGCGGCGAAATCAAGGCCGAAGTGCAGGCCCTGGCCGGCGCCGTACATGACGCGCCGCCAGCGGTAGGCGCTGACAGTGTTGCCGTACAGTTGGATCACCAGCCAGGTGCTCGGGCCGGGCGGCGTGTCGAACGGCAGGCCAAACAGCTGGCCGGCGGCCGCGGCTGGGCCGGCCGGCCAGGCCCCGCCGACGACCAGCCACAGGCCGGCCAGGGCGATCAGCCAGCTGCGCTTGGGAAGAGGCGGGCGGGCGGCCACGGTGGTGCGACGCCGGCGGCGCTCACGCGGCCGCGCGGATCTCCTCGACGGCGGCCGGGTTCTCCAGCGCGCTGGTATCCCCGAGCGGCTGGCCGAGGTAGGCGGCGCGAATCAGCCGGCGCATGACCTTGGCGTTGCGCGTCTTGGGCAGGTCCTTCACAAAGCGGATCTCGCGCGGCCGCAGCGGTTTGCCCAGCGCCTCCGCCACCCGCGCCTGGAGGGCCTCGCCCAGCTCCGCTGAGGGGGCGTGCTCCGGGCCGAGCACGCAGAAGCAGACCAGTTCACTGCCCTTGAGCGCGTCCGGCACGCCGATGGCGGCGGCCTCCACCACGGCCGGATGCCCCACCAGCACGGACTCCACCTCGGCCGGCCCCAGGCGTTTGCCCGCCACCTTGAGCGTGTCGTCGCTGCGGCCCAGGATGTACCACTGGCCGTCCGCGTCCACGGCCGCGAAATCGCCGTGGACCCACAGGCCCGGCAGGCGGCTCCAATAGGTCTCTTCGTAGCGCTGCGGGTCTTTCCAGAAACCGCGCGTCATGCCGATCCAGGGCTGGCGGATGACCAGCTCGCCCACCTGGTTGCGCACCGGCCGGCCGGCGTCGTCCACCACATCCACATCCATGCCGGGGCAGGGGGTGGAGAAGGCGCACGGTTTGAGCGGCAGGAGCGGATTGGCCGTCAGGATGCCGCCGGCGATCTCTGTGCCGCCGGTGTAGTTGATGATCGGCCGCCGGCCCTCGCCCACCACGTTGAACAGCCACAGCCAGGGGTCCGGGTTCCAGGGCTCGCCGGTGGAGGCGAAGAAGCGCAGCGCCGCGAGATCGTGGCGGCGGACGGGCGCCTCCCCAAACTTGATCAGCGCGCGCACCAGGGTGGGCGACAGCCCCAGGTGGGTGACGCCGTGGCGGGCGGTCAGCGCCCACAGCCGGTCCGGGCCGGGGAAATCCGGCGCGCCGTCATAGACCACCATCGTGGCGCCCAGGATCAGGCTGCCGAAAACCAGCCAGGGGCCCATCATCCAGCCCATGTCGGTCAGCCAGAAGATGGTGTCGGGCGGCGCCGCGCCTTCCGGGCCGTGGACGTCCGGCCCGAAGGCCATGTCCTGCGCGGCCTTCACCGGGAAGCCGCAGTGGGTGTGCACGGCGCCCTTGGGCCGGCCGGTGGTGCCGGAGGTGTAGATGATCATGAGCGGGTCTTCGGCGTCCATGATCTCGGTCTCGGCGAAGCCGGACTGCGGCGGCACGCGCTCGTGCCACCAGTGGTCGCGTCCGCCTTTCATCTCCACCGGGTTGCCGGCCGCGCGCAGCACCAGCACCTCCCGGATGGTCGGGGCTTGGGCCACGGCCTCGTCGGCGATGGGCTTCAGGGGCACCAGCTGGCCGCGGCGCAGGCTGCCGTCGGCCGTGATCAGGCCGGCGGCCGCGGCGTCGTTCAGGCGCGCGGCGATGGCGGCGGCGCCGTAGCCGGAGAAGAGCGGCAGGACGATGCCCCCGATCTTGACGATCGCCAGCAGGGCGATGACGATCTCGGGCCGCATGGGCATGAACAGGCCGATGGCGTCGCCCTTGCCGAAGCCGAGCTGGCGCAGGGCGTTGGCGCAGTGGTTGACCTCGCGGTGCAGGTCGGCGTAAGTGAGCACGCCGCTCGCGCCGGCCTCGGTCTCCCAGCGCAGGGCCGGCCGGTTGGCGCGCCGCGGCTCGGCGAAGTGTTTGTCCAGACAGGCGGTAACGATATTGAGCCGGCCGTCCACGCACCAGCGCGGCCACCGCGGGCCGCGGCTCAGGTCCACCACGCGCGTGTAGGGGCGCGCGAACGGGATCCCCAGATACTGCAGGACCGCGTCGGTGTACCAGGCGATGTCGGCCACCGAACGCTGCATGAGCGCGGCGTAGTCGGCCAGGCCGTGCCGGGCCATGAAGCGCGTCAGGTGGGCGCGTTCGGTGTAGGCGGGGGTCGGCTGCCAGACGAACTCGCCGCCGAAGGTGAAGGTGTCGGTCATGGCGCGTTCTCCGGACCGGCGGCGGCCGGCCATGGAACAAACAGGTCACGCCGAGGGCGTGACCTGAGGGTGGATGCGGACCGCCCGGCCGGCGCGGGGGCGGCTCAGCTGCGCTGCACCTCGAAGGCCTCCACGGCCTGGATGCGGCCGCGGAGCTCAAGCTGGCCGATGGAGTTCAGGCCAAAGCGCCCGGCGCTCTGGGTGGACAAGGTCTGGTAGGTGGCGGGCCCCACCAGCACCCGGTTGGGGCGGGCGCTGAGCTGCAGGCGCTGGGCCACGTTGACCACATCG
>JAEURL010000307.1 GCA_016789165.1 Anaerolineales bacterium
CTTCGAAACCTGGCAGGTCAACGGCGGCCTGAACGCCGAGCAGCGCGCCAACCAGACCTACAAGGACCTGCTCGCCCATTACGAGCCGCCCCCGCTCGACCCCGGCGTCGAAGACGGCCTGCGCGACTTCGTCGCCCGCCGTGAGCGCGAGCTGGAAGGCGTCAACCTGTACGACAAACTCTAGGCCGCCCATGCGCTTTAGCCTCCGGCTCAATAACGATCTGCCGCCCGCCGAATACGTGGCCCTGGCACTGGCAGCCGAGGCGGCCGGCTTCGACCAGTTCTGGATCAGCCATGATCTTTTCCTGCGCAGCGCCCCGATCCTGTTGGCGGCCGTGGCCCAGGCCACGCACCGCATCGAGATCGGCACCAGCATCCTCAACCCGTACACGGTCAACCCGGCTGAGCTGGCCATGCTGGCCGCCACTCTGGACGAGTTGAGCGGCGGCCGCTTCAACCTGGGCCTGGCGGCCGGCGCCGGCGACTTCCTCAAGTGGGTGGGTCTGGAGCAGCCGCAGCCGCTGGCCGCCATGCGCGAGACCCTGGCCGCGGTGCGCGCCCTGCTGCGCGGGGAGCGCAGCCCGCAGGCCGGCCGCTTCCTGCGCTGGAGCGAGGAGGCCTATCTGCGCTTCCCACCGGCGCGGGCGGCGCCGCTCTACCTGGGCGCCACCAGCCCGGGCATGCTGCGGCTGGCCGGCGAACAGGCCGACGGCGCCCTGCCCCTGCTCTTTCCACCCGAGCACTATCACGTCGCGCGCGCCCTCACGGCGGAGGGCGAGGCGCGCCGCCAGGCCGGCCTCGGCCCCCTGGACTTCGCCGCCTGCCTCTGGGTCTCCCTGGCGGAGGACCCGGCCGCCGCTCAGCGTGTGCTGGCGCGCAAGATTGCGTACTACGGCCCGGCCCTGAGCGCTATGCTGCTGGAACGGCTGGGCGTCACGCGCGCCGAACTGGCGCCCATCGAACGGGCCATGATGGCCGAGCGGGACGTGGAGAAGGCGGCCGATCTCGTTTTGGCGCGCCCCGGCCTCCTGCAGATCGGGCTGGTGGGCGGGCCGGAGGCGGTGATCGCCCGCCTGGAGCCGCTGGTGCAGGCTGGCCTGCGCAACATCAGCTTCGGGCCGCCGCTCGGGCCGGATCGGCTGGCCGCGGTGGAGCTGCTCGGCCGGCGCGTCCTGCCCCATTTCCGCGGCGGGTAACCCGGCATGTTCTACGAGCTGGAGACGTGGCGCCCCCAGTCGGACCGCGCGGCGGAGCACACCGCCCTGCTGCGGGCCTGGTTCGAGTTTGTCCGCGCCCGGCAGGCCGAGCTGTTCGCCGAGTGGCGTTCGGCCCGGTTCTTCCGGGAGGTGCGGCCGGAGAGCGGGGCGGCCACGGGGCGCTTCGCCATGCTCTTCGGCTACGTTGACCACGCCGGCTTCCTGGCGTACAAGGCGCGCCGCCGCGATTGGTCCGGCCCCTACGCGGCGTATCAGCAGGTCGATCCGTATCCGGTTTTCATCCCGGAGAGCGTGACCACCACCCACTGGCGGCCGGACACGGCCGAAGCCTGGCCCGTGGCCGGCCTCACCACAGCCGCGTCCTTGTTCCAGGTGGTGTCCTGGCGGCCGCCGCCGGACAAGCCGGCCGCGTTCGCCCTGGATGGGCGCGTCGGGCGCGCCTTCCGATCTGTCGACCGTGAAACCGGCCGGCCGCAGGAGCTGGCCATGCTGATCATAGAACACGCCGACCGCAACGCCTTCCTGGCCAGTGGAGCGCGACTCCCGGAAGAGGCGGACTGGGCCGATTTCCCCGGCCGGGAGGCCGCGGCCCCGGTCTTTTGGCAGCCGGCTGAGCTCGAACGCTGGCTGGCCTGGTAGGCGCGTATGGCTACGTCCGCCGCTCCCCTGCTCGAGACTCTGCCTGGCCTGGTGAACGCCCACACGCACAGCCCGTACGGCCCGTATTGCCGCGGGCTGACGCGCTCGGCGCCGTTCGAGGTGTGGATGGCCGACATCATGGCCCGCGAGGCGCGCGCCCTGACGCCGGCCGAGGTGGAGGCCTGCGCGCTGGTGACCGGGCTGGAGAACCTGGCCGCCGGCAACACCGCCCTGATCGACCAGCACTTCGGACCGCAGAGTCAGACGGCCATCCACGGCGCCGCCCAGGCGTATGAGACGCTCGGCCTGCGCGCCTGGGTCTTCGTCACCCTGAGCGACCTGCCCTATATCGCCTACACGCGCGAGGCCTACCCCGGCTTCGCGGGCGCCATCCCCGAGCGCGACCTGCCCGCTGACCTGGTGGAGATGCAGCGGCCGGCCCTCGGCGCCGAAGAGCAATTGGCACGGGCGGCCGGCCTCATCCGCGCCTGGCGCGGCGAACGCGTGCGGGTGGGCCTGGCCCTGAGCAACCCGGTCTGGTGCAGCGACGCCCTGTTGCGCGGCGCCGCGCAGTTGGCGCGCGAGCTGGAGTCGCCGCTCTCCATCCACGCCGAGGAATCGCCCTTGCAGCGCGCGGTCTCCCTGGCGCAGTGGGGGCTGAGCGGCGTGGGCCGGCTGGCCGAGCACGGCCTGCTGGGCGAGCGCACCCTCTTGGCGCACGTCGTCCAACTAGACGAGGCCGACATCGCTCTGCTGGCCCGGCACCGCGCCTCCGTGTCGCACAACCCCGTCAGCAACCTGAAACTCCAGAACGGCCTCGCGCCGCTCGGCCGGCTGGTGCGGGCCGGCGTCAACGTCTGCCTGGGCAGTGACGGCCACGCCTCCGGCGACTCGCAGAACCTGTTTACCGTGCTGAAGTTCGTGGCGGCGCTGGCCGGCCTGAACGGCCTGCGGGAACTGCCGGAGGCGCCTGAGCACCTGGCCTTGCGGATGGCGATTGAAAACGGCCGGCGGCTGTGGTTTGCGGGCGACCCCGAGCGGGACTTCCTGACCTTCACCGAGCCGCTCGGCCCGTACGCGCCGGTTTGGGATGAGCCGGCCGCTTATCTCGATGAGGTGTACGTGGATGGCGTGCCGCGCCTGGCCGCCGCCCGAGCGCGGGTGGCCGCGAGCGGCGCCCGGCAGGTGGTGGCCGGCCTGCGCGCCGCCGCCGCCGGCCCAGACCGCCTGGAGCGGGCGGCCCGCTGGGAGGCGCCGCTGCGCGCCCAGGCCCTGAGCCGCTGACCGCGCCCGCCGCCGGCTGGGTTTATTCCAGCCTCACAAGGACCGGCCGAAAAGCTTGGTTCCACAGCCTGTAGTCCGGCCCACCCGGGGCCGCTATCATACGGCCCAATCCAGGTATCTTGTCGTAAAAAGAGGGTGTCATGCAGTCTCACGCGCGATTGGTGATCATCGGCGCCGGCATTGCTGGCTGCAGCACGGCCTACCACCTGGCCCAACTCGGCTGGCGCGACATGATGGTGGTGGACCAGGGGCCGCTCTTCCACACCGGCGGCTCCACCAGCCACGCGCCGGGCGGGCTGACCCTGATCACGAGCTCACGCATGATGACCGAGTTCGCCCAATACGGCCTGCCGCTCTACGCGCGGCTGGAGGTGGACGGCCGGAAAGGCGCCAACCTGCTCGGGAGTGTGGAGGTGGCCCGCTCCGCGGCGCGCTGGCAGGAGCTGAAGCGCCGCCACGGCTGGGGCCAGGCCTTCGGCGTGGACTGCCACCTGATGACGCCGGCCGAGACCAAGGCCAAGGTGCCGCTGCTGGACGAGACCACGATCGTCGGCGGCCTGTTCACCCACGGCGCCGGCATCGGGGCGCCGGTGGTGGCCGCCGAGGCGATGGCGCGGGCGGCCATGGCCCAGGGCGCGGCCGTCTTCCACGGCCACACCCGCGTCACGGGCATCGAGAAGAGCGGCCGGCGCGTGACGGCCGTGGTCACCGACCAGGGCCGCATCGAGACCGAGACCGTGCTGATCTGCGCCGGCATCTGGGGCCCGCTGGTGGGCCGGCTGGCCGGCATCACGGTCCCGCTCATGCCCATGGAGCACCAGTATGCCAAGCTCGGCCCCATCCCGGAGCTGGCCGCCACCGGCGTGGAGATCTCCATGCCCATCGTGCGCGTGCACGACCACCTGATGTACTGCCGGCAGTTTGGGCCGCTGTTCGGCATCGGCAACTACCAGCACGTGCCGCTGCCGGTGGCGCCGGAGGCCATCCGCACCGCCCAGAACGACCAGGACGAGCCCTCTAAGAACCTGTTCACGCCCGAGCACTTCCGCGAGCCGCTGGAGCAGGTGGCCGAGGTCTTTCCGATGGTGCGCGGCCGGCCTATCGCCGAGGCCTTCAACGGCATGTTCTCGTTCACGCCGGACGGCATGCCCCTGCTCGGCCCGCACCCAGACGTGGACGGCCTGTGGCTGGCCGAGGCGGTCTGGATCACGCACGGCGGCGGCGTGGGCAAAGCCCTGGCGGAGTGGATGACGCAGGGTTATCCGGAACTGGACCTGCGCGAAGCCGATATCAGCCGCTTCCACAAGCACGCGCTCACCCCCAGCTACATCCGCGTGCGCGGCGACGAAGCGTATAAGAACGTCCACGTCATCAGCCACCCGGCCGAGCCGCTGGCGCGCCCGCGCGGCCTGCGGCGCACGCCCTTCTACGAGCGCTACGCCGCCCAGCAGGCCAACTTCATTGAGTTCGGCGGCTTCGAGCGCGCGGCCTGGTGCGAAACCAACCTGGGGATCGAGGAGCCGGACCTGCCGCCGCGCTCCGGCTGGGCCGCCCGCTACTGGTCGCCGGTCCAGGCCGCCGAGCACCTGCGCACCCGTGCCGCCGCCGCCCTGTTCGATATGAGCACCTTCACCAAGATCGACGTGGAGGGGCCGGACGCGCTGGCGCTGGTGCAATGGGTCTTCACCAACCAGATGGACGTGCCGGTTGGCAAGGTCGTCTACACGCTCATGCTGGATTTCAACGGCGGCATGCGCTCGGATATGACCGTGGTGCGCCTCGGCCCGGACCACTTCCGCGTGCTGAGCGGCGCCGGCGCCGGCCCGCGGGACCTGGCCTGGCTGCGCCGGCAGGCGGCGGCCAAAGGCTGCCACGTCCGCCTCACCGACCTGACCTCGCTGTACGGCGCGCTCGGCCTGTGGGGGCCCAAGGCGCGCGCCATCCTGGCCGGCGTGGCGGAGGAAGACGTCTCTGACGCCGCCTTCCCGTACTATACGGCGCGCCCGATCACGCTCGGCGCGGCCGGGTGCCTGGCGCTGCGCGTCTCCTATGTGGGCGAGCTGGGCTGGGAGATCTACGTGCCGGTCGACTTCGCCCTGCACGTCTGGGACCTGCTCTGGGAGGCCGGCCGGCCGCACGGCCTGATCGCGGCCGGCACCGGCGCCATGGACAGCCTGCGCATCGAGCGCGGCTTCCGCCGGCTGGGCTTTGACATGGACGCCAACTACAATCCGTTCGAGGCCGGCATGGGGCACGTCCTGCGCTTCAAGAAGGGCGATTTCATCGGCCGGGCGGCCCTGCTGAAGGTGAAGGACCAGCCCCTGGCGCGCACGCTGGCCTGTCTGGCGCTGGACCGGCCGGGCGACGTCGTCCTGGGCCGCGAGCCGATCTTCGCCGCCGGGCGCGTGGCCGGCTGGGTCTCGTCGGCCAACACCGGCTACAGCGTCAGCCAGCATTTGGCCTACGCCTATCTGCCGCCGGCGCTGGCCCAGCCCGGCCAGAAGCTGGAGATCGAATATTTCGGCGAGCGCCTGCCGGCCACCGTCGTAGCCGAGCCGGTGTTTGATCCCGAAGGCAAACGCGTCCGAGCATAGCCGCGGATTACACGGATTACACCGACTGGTCGCCTCATCCGCGAAATCCGTGTAATCCATG
>JAEURL010000345.1 GCA_016789165.1 Anaerolineales bacterium
CACAATGGCTGCAGCAGATATGGGGTTGGTTTGGCGAGGGTGTATCTGGCCGCGAGATACGGCGACGGTTGATTGACGGCGGCGCACCGGAAAGGTTAGGGGGCAAACACGTGTGGGCCATTGCCAAGATTTACCAGTTCCTCAAGAACGACTATTACTATACCGGTCACCTCCGCCAGCGGTGGAATGGCGAAGAGTACGAATTGCCCATCCCGCCCCTGGTAGACCCAGAAACAGCACGGTTCGTCAACGAGCGCTTTGCGCGGTGGAAGAAGTATCCGGTGGGGAATCTGCGAGCGGAATCCCTGGCAGCAGGAAGAGTTTTCTGTAAGGCCTGCCAAGTGCAGATGCGCGTAATTGCTCACCTGAGCAAAGGGCGCAGGTACTCTTACTACAAGTGTCTCAACCACACTTCGGTTGGGGTTAACCCACCAGAGTGTGCCAAAAGCGTGCGCCTTCCGCGCCTGGATGCTGAGATCTGGCGCAAAGTCTACGAGGTCTTGACTCAGCCTGGGAAATTCGAGCGGCTGCTAGAAGAGCGAATCAAGGCTATTCAAGCCGAGGCACAAGATGCCGAGGTTGAGTGCGAGAAATTGCAAGGGCGTTTAGGCGAGCTGGCAATAGAAGAGCAATGGATCATCACGCAAGCCCGCAAAAAGAGAATTTCAGAAGCGCAGATGGAAATGCAACTGAGGGCCCTGGCGCTTGAACGCGCCGAGGCAGAAAAGGACTTGCGCGAGAAAAGCCTGCTCAGAGGTGATCGAGCAGGACGCCTGTTAGAGGCCATACAACTTTACCGCCAACAGGCAGCAGGCGGGCTGCAAGGGCTGAATGATGTGCCGATAAACGAAGAACACGCCGCCCGGCAATTAGCCGAGCGGCGCAGGTGGGTCGATGCGATTGTCGCGCGCGTAGAAGTGGATGAGAACAAGCAACCCACTGTCTACGCCGATTTTGGGCGTTTGCCGATCAGTGAAGAGTCAGCAGGTAGGCGATGATATCGGCTACTTCCTGCTTCTCCAACTGCTGCGGGTAGACGGCCGGCATAGTCGATTGGCCGTTCACGCCGTAGGTGGTGCCGCCCGGCACGATAAAGGCGCTCGGCTGGATGATCGACTCGAGCAGATACTGCTCCGGGCTGGCCGCCTTGCCCGTGTACTCGGCGGTGGCCGGGCGCTCGGTGGCGTGGGTGCCCACGCCCTTGCCGTCCGGGGATTGGTCGGCCATCCAGGCCGGCCCCACCAGGCTGGCGCCCGGCGCCGCGGCCACGTGGCAGGAGGTGCAGCCCTTGGCCGTCGCCAGCAACTGGCCGTTGGCGGCATCGCCGGCCGGCAGTTCCACGTTGATATCCGAGCCAACCGCGTTCGGGTTGGGGGTGGCGGTGGCGGTGGGGATCTTGCCGCTGGCGTCCTTGAAGGCCTCGCTCCAGTTCATGATGTAGGCCACCAGGGATTCCACCTGATCCGAGCGCAGCGGCCCGCCGTTAGCCTGGCCCCAGGCCGGCATGCGCTGCGGGTCGTTCTGGAAAGCCGCCGAGGCGCGCGGGCGGCCGGCGTTGATGGCGCCGCGCAGGTAGGCCTCCAGCGTGCCCTGCCAGCCGATCTCCTTCAGGCGCACGCCGTTGAACAGATCCACGGCGTTGAGGGCCGGGCCGGCGCCGCCCTGGCCTTGATCGCCGTGGCAGCTCACGCAGTTATTCTGGAAGAGCGCGGCGCCGGCCTCGATCGTCCGGGAATTGTAGGCGCGCTCAAAGCTTGCCATGCGGTCCTGCTCGGTGACGGCCACAAAGCCGAACACGACCATTGTCAGGACAACACTGAAAGTGCCGATGATGACTCGCCAGACCATTGTGTGCTCCTGGATCGCGCGCCGGCCGGCCTACGGGCCCTGGCGATAATTGGAATTCTTGTGGATGTAGGTCGTCTGGCAGAACTCGTTCTTCGCGCCGGTGGCGCAGACGGCCTCGCCCGGACCTTCATTCCAAATCACGCGGAAGGTCACCTTCTTCAGGCCCACCTGCCACTCCTCGATGATGAGGAACCCCTGCCCATTGGGCAGCGCGCCCTGCTCAGCCTTCAGACCCCGCTCGGCCTTCTCGCGGGCAAGCTCCAGCTCATGCTCCATCTGGCCCAGCAGCTCGCGCAGGGCCGGCGTGGGGGCGCTGGCGTAATCGGCCGCGGCGTAGATGGCGCGGCCGGTCGGGTTGTCGGCCGTCTTGGGGGCGGTGCGGAACTCGCCCCACTCCGACTGGCGGAACGGGCCGGGATGGGTCTGCGGGATCAGCTCGGCCACGATCTCCTGGTCAATGGAGGAGGCCACCGCGTAGTGCGGCGTGCCCATGTAGGAGAGGATCGCCAACAGCGCGATGGCGGCCAAGCCCAGGCTCAGGCCCACGCGCCGGTCCGCATAGCGCCGGCTCGGGCCGACTTCCAGGTACGGCAGCACGAACAGGATGCCGAAGGCGATGCCGGGGGCGATGACGCCCCAGAAGAACTTGTCGCCGATCTTGAGCATGCCCTGGATCCACAGGAAATACCAGGGCGCAGTGGTGTGCAGGGGCGTCACCAGCGGATCCGCGTGCGGCTCCAGCGGAGCATGGAAGAAGAAGGTGGCGATCACCACCATGGCCGCCGTCACCGCGAAGAACAGCAGCAATTCGCGGGTGAGGATATCCGGCATGAAGTAGGTGCGCTGGTCCAGCGGCACGCGTTTGGCCGTGTCCTCGCCCACCGGCTCCACCTCCGGCGGCAGGCCGTGGCCATGCAGGACCACCTTGTAGTAGTGCACGCCGGTGAAGATGATGCCGACCAGGGGCAGCAGCAGCACGTGGGCCAGGTACCAGCGCAGCAGGCCGCCCTCGTTGAACTGCGGGCCGCCGCGCACGATCAGGTTGACGAAATCGCCAATGAACTGCGGCTGAATGGCCTCGGCCATCGAGGCGCCGATGGTGACCGCCCAGAGCGAG
>JAEURL010000386.1 GCA_016789165.1 Anaerolineales bacterium
CCTTGAGGATGCCGTAGTAGGCAATCACGAATTGGGGCGTGTTGGGGATGAAGATGCCGATCCGGTCGCCCTTCTTGACGCCCAAGCCCGCCAGGGCCGCCGCCATCCGGTCAGCCAGCTCGTTCATCTCCCGGTAGGTGACCACCCGGCCTTTGAAGATCGTGCAGGCGCGATCCGGGTATTTCCGGGCGGTCTCTTCCAGGAAATGATAGGCCGGCACTTCCGGGTAGGGCGCCAGCGAGGCCGGGACAGGCTTGTCGTAGTGGCTGAGCCAGGGCTTGGTCTGCATGAAGGTCTCCTGTAGGTGTGGAAGACACGCGGGAGTCCGCGGCGATAAGTCCGGCCGACGGCTCAAGGCCCGCCGATTGGCGGCTCAGCCGTTGAATGATTGAATTGGGAACTGGCAACGCGCTCTCTAGTGAGTATAGACAGCCCGTTAGACGGAGTCAATGTTCTAGCGGCGTTAACTCAAGACAACGGCAACCGCCGCCAGCCAATATGGACAAAGCCCGCCCGAATAAGCCGGGGCCGCGGCGCCGCTGTGGATCAGCAGCGCCACCGCCAGCAGGATCAACACCCCCACCACGGCCAGCACCACCATTTTCTTTTTCTGGAAGTGCGGCTGGTCCCGGTCCGGCAGGCGCCGGCGCGGCGGCCAGCTCGGCCGCGGCTCTCCGCCGGTCCCCGCCGTCGTCATTGCTCGTCTTGGGCCAATTGCCGGGCCTGGGCGATCCAGGCCTCAAAGTCCAGCTTGCGCCACTTGGGGGGCGCCAGCAGGGTCTGCAATTCTTCCGGGGTGCGCGCGGCCAGATCGGCGTAGGTGTGGATGCCGGCGGTGCGCAGGGCGGCCTCCACCGTGGGGCCGAGGCCGGCGATTTCGGCCAGGGTGGCCGGATGGTTGAGCTTGTAGCGGGCGAAGCGCCGCTCCAGGGCCGTCAGTTCCTCGCGCAGGCGGGCGGCTTCGGACCGCGCGCCGGCCAGGTCGGCCTCGTACCGGCCGCGCCACTGCTGGTCGGCCTGGGCCAGCCGCGCGGCGGCTTCGGTCTCGGCCTGCAGCCGGGCCTCCAGGGCCGCCGTCTTGAGGCGTTCCACCTCGGCCCGCAGGCCGGCCTGCTCGTTGAGCTTGCCCTCCTGCCACTGGCCCTCGCGCTGGGACAGCTCGTGGCGCCACTCGGCCTCGGCGTCGGCCTTGGCTTCGGACAGCGCCTCCACCTCGGCCTGCAGCCGGCGGGCCGTCTCCAGCAGCTCCGCCTCGCGCTCGCGCCAGCGGCCTTCGCTGGCCCCCAGCTGCTCGATGGTGCCGCGCAGGGTGGCCAGGTCCGCCTCCCGCTGGGTGACCTGCTCGCGCAGGGTGTTGACGATCAATTCCTGGCCGGCCGGCGGCAGCTCCAGGGCCGCGGCGCGGGCCTGCAGCTCAATCACACGCTCGGAGGCTTCTTCCTCCTCGGCGCTTTTGAAGTACGACCGCCAGTACGCCAGGTCGATGCGCCATTCCACCAGCCAGCCCAGCAAAAAGCCCACCAGTAGGGCGATCAGGGCGATCAAGACGACGGCCAGGGTCGACATGCTTCAGGGCCTCCAGCCTTGCCCGGCCGGCGCGGCCGCGCGCCGGGGGAAGTTGCCGCTATTCTACAGGCGATTGAGGGCGGAGGAAAATCACCCGGCCGCTTCTCGGTATGCGCTAAGTCGCGCTTCAGGCAGGCTTAAGCTGCGGCGGCCAAAATGGCCCCAGGATCGCATTCAAGGGAGAAAGTCGTATGACATTGCGTCGTATCCTGCTGATCGGGACGCTGGTGGCCGCCATGGGCGGCGCGGGCTTGGTGGGCGCGGTGGCCGGCGGCGGCGCCATCTACCTGGCGGTGCGGGACCGGCTGAACAGCCCGGCCGCCAGCCCCGCCCAGACCGCGGCCGAGCCGGCCTCCCAGCCGGCGGCCGCCCCCGCCCCAAGCCTGCACGTGGACGTGAGTACGGCCATTGAGGACGCCGTCGCCAAGGTCGGCCCGGCGGTGGTGACCGTGGTCAACGTCGACCAGGGCTCGGGCTCGGGCGTCATCGTCTCCGCCGACGGCTACGTCATCACCAACAACCACGTCGTCGAAGGCGCCAACCGCCTGCAGGTGATCTACCGCGACGGCCAGACCGTGGACGCCGAGCTGGTGGGCACGGACCCGCTGGCCGACGTGGCCGTCCTGCGCGTCAGCGGGACTCTGCCCGGCGTGGCCGGCTGGGGCGATTCAGACGCCCTGCAGCCGGGCGAGACCGTCATCGCCATCGGCTCCCCGCTGGGCGACTTCCGCAACACGGTCACGGCCGGCGTGGTGAGCGCCACCGGCCGCTCGATTGAAACCAGCTCCGGCTACCAGATGGAAGACCTGATCCAGACCGACGCCGCCATCAATCACGGCAACTCCGGCGGCCCGCTGGTGAACCTGGCCGGCCAGGTGATCGGCATCAACGCCCTGGTGGTGCGCGGGGCCGGCGCCACCTCCGATCAGGCTGAGGGCCTGGGCTTCGCCATCGCCGGCAACACGGCCAAGGCCCTGAGCGACCAGATCATCGTCAAAGGGTATGTGAGCCGGCCGTACCTGGGCATCAACGGCACGCCCATCACCCCCGACCTGGCTTGGGCCTACAACCTGCCCACCCAGTGGGGTGTGTACGTGCAGACGGTCGGCCGCAACACCCCGGCCGCCCAGGCCGGCCTGCAGCCCGGCGACATCATCACCCAGATCGGCGACCAGGTCATCGACGGCGACCACCGTTACATCAACGTCCTGATGCACTACGCGCCCGGCCAGCAGGTGCCCCTGACCGTGCAGCGCGACGGCCAGATCCTCACTCTGGAAGTCACGCTCGGCGAACGCCCCGCCTCCTGAGCGCACGTCTCCCTCCTCCCCGCCGCCGGCGCCCCCAGGCCGGCGGCCTTTTTGTTTGACGGGGCTGGCACACTTCTTGAAACAGTCAGGCGGGGAGACCAGCATGCGCCGCCTGACCACCAGCTTGTGGATTCCGTTCGCCCTGGGGATGAGCCTGTTCGCCTGGCTGATGTTTGCGGACCCGCCGGCCCCGGAGGCGGCCAAGGCCCTGCCCCAGGCGGCGGGGCCGCTCTACCTGCCCAACGTCGCGCGCGATTTCAGCGGCCGGCTGGAGCGCGTGAACGCCTACCGGGCCCAGGCCGGCCTGCCGCTCCTGCTGGACAGCCCGGATTGGAGCGACGGCGCCGCCCGGCACGCCGCCTACATGGTCAAGACCGATCAACTGGTCGGCTCGGAGGACCGGGTGGCGTTCCCGCAGTGGTATTCGGACGAGGGCGCCCAGGCCGCCGCCAACAGCCTGCTGATCGTGACCGATACGCTGACCCTGACCAACTGGGACCTGGTGGATATCTGGATGCGGGCCCCCTTCCAGGCCTTGAGCCTGCTGGACCCGGAGCTGCGGGCGGCGGGGTTGGGCGTCTACCAGGAGGCCGACGGCGGCTGGCAGACGGCGGCGGCCCTGAACGTCGTCAGCGGCTGGCAGGCCGGGGCGCCGGCCGGCGTGACCTACCCCGTGGTCTGGCCCGGCCGCGGGGCGCGGGTGACGCCGCGCGCCTACGCCGGGATGGACAACCCGGATCCCTACCTGGCCAACGGCTGCGCGGGCGCGCAGGGCCTGCCGCTGCTGGTGCAATTAGGGGACGGCTCGTTGAGCGGGGAACACCTGGCCGCTCAGGACCCCACCCTCATCAGCTCGGCCAGCGGGCCGCTGCCGCACTGCGCCTTCTCGGCCGCCGAGTACCCGGCCAACGCCAACGACAGCAACTACGGCAAGCTGCTGCTGGACACGCGCGACGCCGTCGTGCTCCTGCCGCTCTGGCCGCTGGCCGCCGGCCAAACTTACACGGTCAGCGTATCGGCCGTGGTTAACGGCGCGCCGCTGGCCCCCATCGTTTGGTCATTCTCCACCGCGCCCTAAGCGGGTGACCGGCCTCAGCCCCAGCGTCGGAGCGCCAGCACCGAGTTGTGGCCCCCGAACCCGAAAGCGTTAGTCAGCGCCACCTCCACGGCCGCCGGCCGGGCGGCGTTCGGCACGCAATCCAACTGGCAGTCCGGGTCCGGCGTGGCGTAATTGATGGTCGGCGGCAGGATCTGGTCGCGCAGGGCCAGCACCGTCCAGATGGCCTCGGCCGCGCCGGCCGCGCCCAGCATGTGGCCGGTGATGGACTTGGTGGCGCTGACCGGCAGACGCTCGGCCGCCGCGCCCAGCGCCTGGCGCAGCGCGCGCACCTCGAAGACATCGCCCAGCGGCGTGCTGGTGGCGTGGGCGTTCACGTAGCCCACGTCGGCCGGCGCCAGGCCGGCCTTGGCCAGCGCCCGCGCGATGGCGCGGGCCGCCTGGCGGGCCTGCGGGTCCGGGTTGGTGAGGTGCGCGGCATCGGAGGTGTTGGCATAGGCCAGCACCTCGGCCAGCGGCTCGGCGCCGCGCGCCTGGGCGTGCTCCAGGGCCTCCAGCACCAGCACGCCCGCGCCCTCGCTCAACACAAAACCATCGCGGTCCTTGTCGAAGGGACGGCTGGCGCCGGCCGGATCGGCGTTGCGCCGCGAGAGCGCGTTCATCTGGTCGAAGCCGGCGATGCCCAGCGGCGTGACGGCGGCTTCGGTGCCGCCGGCCAGCATGGCGTCGGCGTCGCCGCGCCGGATGATCTCAAAGGCCTGGCCGAGCGCGTCGGCGCCGGTGGAGCAGGCCGAGGCCAGCCCGAAGCTGGGGCCCTGCGCCCCGGTCAGGATGCTCACCTGGACCGAGGCCGAATCGACCGTGATCATGGGGATCAGCAGCGGGCTGATCCGGCCGGGGCCGTGCTCGTCCATCACCCGCTGCTGGGCGGTGTAGGTCCAGATGCCGGCCGCGCCCGTGCCGATCAGCACGCCGACCGCCTCGGCGTTGGCGGGCGTGATGGCCAGGCCGGCGTGGGCCAGGGCCTGGCGCGCCGCCGCGATGGCGAACTGCACGTTCCGGTCGGCGCGGCGGGCCTCCTTGGCCGTCATGAAGTCCGTGGGCGTGAAGCCCCAGGCTTCGCCCGCGATCTGCACGCGGAAGGGGGCGGGGTCAAACAAGCTGATGGCGCGCAGGCCGGAGCGGCCGGCCAGGACGTTGGCCCAGGCGGTGGGGACGTCCAGGCCCACCGGGCTGATCAGCCCGAGGCCGGTGACCACGACGCGGCGGGGGGAGGCGGGGGCAGCCACGCCGGGATTGTAGCCCGAAACGCCGGGCGGGGTCAGCGCAGGACGGCGTCGGCCATGCGCGCCACGCGGCTCATCACGGCCACGTCGTGCACACGCACCAGATCGGCGCCCTGCTGGATGCACAAGGCCACCACAGCGGCCGTGCCCTCCACGCGCTGATCGGGCGGCAGGTTGAGCGTGTAGCCGATAAAGGACTTGCGCGAGGGGCCGGCCAGGAGGGGATAGCCCAGCGCCCGGAACTCGCCCAGCCGGCGGACGAGCGCCAGGTTCTGCTCCACGGTCTTGCCGAAGCCGATACCGGGGTCCAGGATGATCCGGTCCGCCGGCACGCCGGCCCGC
>JAEURL010000394.1 GCA_016789165.1 Anaerolineales bacterium
AAACCCATGAAAAGCCGAGTGCTCACCCTGCTCCTGTTGGCCGCGGTGCTGCTCAGCGCCTGTCAGCCCGCCGCCACGCCCGCCGCCACGCCCAAGCGCGTGGTCTACCTGATCAACGGCGCCCTGGGCGACAACGCCTTCTACGACTCCGGCAAGGCCGGCATCGACGCCATCGCCCAGCAGTACGGCGTGGAGACGCGCGTCATCGAGGCCAACTTTGATCCGGCCAAGTACGAGCCCTCGCTCAAAGCGGCGGTGGAGTTCGCCGACGTGATCTTCGTCACCGCCTACGGCTTCGACGACCAGCTCAAGGCCATCGCCGACGCCAACCCAGACAAGATCATCGTCAATTTTGACTACGTCGTCCAGAACTCCAAGAACACCATCACCTCCATCGACTACATCGAGGAAGAGGCCGCCTACCTGGCCGGCGTGGCGGCCGGCCTGCTGACCACCGACACCGGCATCAAGAACGTCAACGCCGACAAGGTGGTGGGCGTGGTCGGCGGCGACGTGGACCCGGTGGTGGACGGTTTCCTGTTCGCCTACGAGAACGGCGCCCACTCGGTGGACCCGGCCATCCAGGTGGAGCGCAAGTACCTGGGCGGGGCCTGGGACGACGCCGCCAAGGGCAAGCAGGCCGCCCTGCAGCTGTATGACCAGAAGGCCGACGTGGTCTTCCAGGTGGCGGCGGCGGCCGGCCTGGGCGTGCTGCAGGCCGCCAAGGAGCGCGAGCTGTACGCCATCGGCGTGGACACCAACCAGAACGACCTGGAGCCCGGCTACGTGGCCGGCAGCATGGTCAAGAACGTCGGCCAGTCGCTCCAGGACGTCTACAAGACCATCGCCGACGGCACCTACAAGCCCGGCCAGGTGCTGGAATACGGCCTGGCCAAGGGCGGCGTGGACATGGTCTTCGAGGCCCAGATCAAGGTCCTGCCGCAGGCCAGCATCGACCGGGTGCTGGCGGTCCGCCAGGACATCATCGCCGGCACGCTGAAGGTCGAGCGCTATCAGCCGTAATCCGACAACGGACCGGAAGCGGATAAACGGATGGCAACGGCTGGAGCTCCGCTGGCCCATCCGTTTATCCGCCGGCCACTGCCATGCCTGACCTGATCGAACTGCGCCACATCACCAAGGTCTTCCCGCCGGCCGTGGTGGCGCTGGACGACGTCTCCGTGGAATTCCGGCGCGGCGAGATCCACGCCGTGGTGGGCGAAAACGGGGCCGGCAAGAGCACGCTCATGAAGGTGCTCTACGGCCTGGAGCCGGCCACGGCCGGCGAGGTGCGCCTGGACGGCCGGCCGGTGCGCTTCCGCGGCCCCGGCGACGCCCTGGCCCACGGCCTGGGCATGGTCCACCAGGAGATCCTGCTGGTGGACGAATACCCGGTCTGGCAGAACGTGGTGCTGGGCGCGGAGCCGGTCGCTGGCCCGCTGGGCCAGCTCAAGGCCAAGCTGGCGCTTCGCTCCGTGCAAGAAAAGATCGACGCCTTCGGCTTCCACCTGGACCCGGAGGCGCGCGCCGGCGATCTCTCGGTGGCGGCGCGCCAGAAGGTGGAGATCCTCAAGCTGCTCTACCGCCAGGTGGCGGTCCTGATCCTGGACGAGCCGACGGCGGTCCTGACCCCGCAGGAGATCCCCCAGCTCTTCGCCGAGCTGCGCCGGCTGCGCGCGGCCGGCCAGACGATCCTGTTCATCTCCCATCACCTGGATGAGGTGCTGGACCTGAGCGACCGCGTGACCGTGCTGCGCAAGGGCCGGCACGTGGCCACCACCGAGGCCGCGGCGCTGACCAAGCCCGCGCTGGCCCGGCTGATGGTGGGCCGCGAGGTGCTCTTCACGGTTCGGCGCGAGGCGCAGGCGCCCGGCGCCGTGGTCTTCAGCGTGGACGGCCTGAACGTCACCGCCCCCGGCGGGCGGGCGCGGCTGGCCGACGTGCAGCTCAGCGTGCGCGCCGGCGAGGTCGTGGGGGTGGCCGGCGTGGAGGGCAACGGCCAGCTGGAGCTGGTGAACGCCATCATGGGCCTGACCGAGCCGGCGGCCGGCAGCGTGCGCGTGGCCGGCCGGGACCTGACGCGCGCCCCGATCCTGGAGCGCCGGCGGCACCTGGCCTTCGTCTCCCAGGACCGCGGCCGGATGGGCGCCAGCCTGGCCGCCTCCATCCGCGACAACGCCCTGATGACCCACCACCGCCTGAACCCGGCCCTCACCCGCTGGGGCGGCTGGCTGCTGGACCTGGGCGCGGCCCAGCGCTTCACCCTCGGCCTGCGCGACCAGTTCGCGGTGGCCATGGCCGCGCCGGAGGCGCCCTTCCGCTCGCTCTCCGGCGGCAACCAGCAGAAGGTGATCCTGGGGCGCGAGCTGCTGCTGGACCGGCCCTTCATCCTGCTGGACCAGCCGACGCGCGGCCTGGACGTGGGCGCCACCGAGTACGTCCACGCCCAGATCCTGCGCCTGCGCGACCAGGGCCGGGCCGTGCTGCTGATCTCGGCCGACCTGGAGGAGCTCTTCCTGCTGGCCGACCGGATCGTGGTCCTGCACCGCGGCCGGATCGTGGCCGAGCGCCGCGCCGAGGCCGCCAGCGTGGAAGAGATCGGCTATCTCATGCTGGAGGGCCGGCCGGCCGCCGCCGCGCCGAACTAGCGCCATGTCCCGCCCCTTCCTGATCGCCCTGGCCGGCGTGCTGGCCGCCCTGGCCCTGGGCGCCGGCGTCATGCTGGCGCAGGGCTATGACCCGCTGGCCGTGTACGGCGCGCTGTTCACCTTCGCCCTGGGCGACGTGGAGGCCGTGGCCACCACGCTTAAGAACAGCATCCCCCTGATCCTGGCCGGCCTCTCGGCCTCGGTGGCGTTCGCCTCGGGGCCGGTCAACCTGGGCCAGCCCGGCCAGCTGCTGCTGGGCGCGCTCTTTGCCACGGCCGCCGGCCTGTACCTGCCCCTGCCCGCCCCGCTGCAGATCCCGGTCCTGCTGGCCCTGGCCGGCCTGGGCGGCGCGCTGTGGGCGGGCGTGGCCGCGCTGCTGCGCCGGGCCTTCAACATGAGCGAGTTCATCACCACCCTGATGCTGAACTCCATCGCCGACCTGCTCACGTTCTGGGCCATCACCGGCCCGCTGGCCGACCCGGAGGCCTTCTCGGCGATGACGCCGGCCATCCAGCCGGCGGGCTGGCTGCCGGACCTCGGGCCGTTCAGCAGCGCCCTGCTCGTGCTGGCGCTGGCGACGGCCGCCATCTGGTTCGTGTTCCAGCGCTGGACGGCCGGCTACGAATGGCGGCTGACCGGGCAGAACGCGCTTTTCGCCCGGCTGGGCGGCTGCGCCATCGACCGCAACTTCGTGGCCGTCATGCTGGTGACGGGCGCGCTGGCCGGCCTGGCCGGCGGCCTGGTGGTGATGGCCGGCCCGCACCGCTTTCTGAAAGGGCTGGGCGCCAACTATGCCTGGGACGGCGTGATGATCGCGGTGGTGGCCAACAACAGCCTGCCCGGCACCGTGCTGTATGGCCTGTTCTTCGCCGCCCTGCAGACCGGGGCGCTCGGCATGGAGCTGATCACGGCCGTGCCCAGCGAGTTCATCCAGGTCCTGCAGGCCCTGATCGTGCTGGTGGTGGTGGCCGGGCGCGGCCGGGCC
>JAEURL010000398.1 GCA_016789165.1 Anaerolineales bacterium
AGACCTTTGCCAATTCGGCCTATCTGGTGCAGGGCCAGGCCGACGAGTTCACGGGCAAGCGCCCGGCCGAGCGCAAACAGGTGCTGGCCGATATCCTCGGCCTGCAGGAGTGGGAGAAGTACGAGGAGCGCGCCAAGCAGAAGATCAAGGCCGTGGACGTCCAATTGTCCGGCCTGGACGCGGTCCTGCGCGAGATCGAGGCGGAACTGGCGCGCCGCCCGGATTACGAGCGCGAGCTGAACGCGGTCCAGGCGCGCTTGATCGAGGCCAGCGAGCGGCTGCGCCAGGCCGAGGCCGACTGGGCGCGCATCGAGGCCGCCCGCCAGGCGCTGGTGGCCGTGCAACGGCAGATCGACGACCTGGCCCGCCGGCTGCGCGATGCCGAGCGCGAGATCGCGGCGCTGGACGCCGACCTGCAGGCGGCCCAATCGCAGGCGGACACGGCCGGCCTGGCGCGCGCCATCGCCCAGACCGAAAGCCGCCTGCGCGAGCTGAACGAACGGGAGGCCGAGCGCGACCAGATGCTGGCGGCCCGCCAGGTGAACGCCGAGCTCTCCGGGCAGCTTAAGGGCCAGAACGAGTCCGCTCAGCAGGAGGCGGAGGCGCTCAAGAAGCGCCTGGCGGCCGCCGAAGCCGATGCCCAGCAAGCCCGCCGGCGGGTGCTAGAGGCCGGCCAGGCCGAAGCTGAGAAACTGCGCCGGCGCGTGGCCAACCTGGAGACCGCCACCGAGGCGCTCTGCCCCACCTGCGGCCAGCCGCTCAGCGAGGCCCAGCGCCAACAATTGCTGGCCGACCTGGCGGCCGAAATCGACGCCCGTCAGGCTCAGGCGCAGGCCGAGGCGGCCGAGATCGACCACAACCGGGTGCAGGCGCAGGAGGCGCTGACGGCCGAGGTCGAAGCGCGGCGCTCCGTCTATCGCCAGAACCAGGCCCAGCTCAAGACGCTGGGCGACGAGCAGAGCCGCCTGGACCGGGATATCCAGGCCTTCGCCGGCCAGCTCAAGGAGAAGCCGGGCCTCACCGAGCGTCTGGGCGAGCTGAAGACCGCGCTCGAGCAGGCGGGCGCCGCCCAGGACCGCATCGCGGGCCTGCTGGCGCGCCGCGCCCGCTGGACGCAATCCAGCGACGCCGATCGGCAGGCCCGCCAGACGCTGGAGGCTGAGGCGGCCGGCCAGCGCGCTGTGCTGCGCGACGCCGACGCCCGCCAGCGCGCGCTGGATCAGCTGCGCCAGGAGGACACCCTGGCCAAGGCCCGGCTGGGCGCGGCCGAGCAGAAGCTGCGCGCGCTGGACGGCCTGGCCGAGCAGCGCGAAGCCAAACGCGCCGAACGCGGGCGGGCGGCTGAGGCGCGCGGCCTGTACGACGAACTGCGCGAGGCCTTCGGCAAGAAGGGCGCGCCGGCCATGATCATCGAGGCGGCTGTGCCCGAGATCGAGGCGGCCGCCAACCGCCTGCTGGGCCGCATCACCGATGGGCGCATGACCCTGCGCTTCAAGATGCAGCGCGAGACCCAGGCCGGCGACGTGCGCGAGACCCTCGACATCGAGATCGGCGATGAGCTGGGCACGCGCGCTTACGAAATGTACTCAGGCGGCGAGGCCTTCCGCGTCAACTTCGCCGTCCGCATCGCGCTTAGCCAATTGTTGGCGCGGCGGGCCGGCACCCAGCTGCACACCCTGATCATCGACGAGGGCTTCGGCGTGCTGGACGCGGTCGGCCGCGAGCGGCTGGTGGAGGCCATCAACGCCATCCAGGATGATTTCGAGCGCATCCTGGTGGTGACGCACATTGATGAGCTGAAGGACGCCTTCCCGGCCCGGATCGAGATCACCAAGACGCCGGCCGGCTCGGAGATCACGGTGGGGTAGGTGGGCGGAGTAAGCCGGGCACAGCGGAGCAGTGGATAGTGTGGGTGAACAGTGAGGAGGCGGTATGGGCCAGCAATACCTGAACGAGCCGACCGAGGTTGAGGCGACGTACGGTGAGGATGGCGCGGTGCGCGTGCTCGCCTTCCGCTGGAAGAACAAGCGCTGGCCGGTATTCAGCCAGGGCCGGCAGTGGGACGCGCCCGACGGCCGGCGGCACACGCTGGTGATGACGGCGCGCGAGCGCGTCTACGAGCTGGCCTATGACCGCGCCGAGGGCCGCTGGTGCGTGGTGATGGCGTCCGAGGATCGGCTGGCGGCCTGACCGGCTTCAGGCCAGCGCCGGCAGGATGAAACGGTAGAGGGCCAGCCAACACAGGCCCGCCAGGCCGGCCAGCGCCAGGGCCGGCACGGCCGCCTCAGTCAGGCCGGGCAGCGGCCCGGAGGGGGAGAAGCGCTCGACGAGGGCGCGCAGCCAGCGCCCCCACTGGCGCAGGCCGGCGGCCGCGGCCAGGCTGAGCGGCACCAGGGCCGGGAACAGATAGCGCCCCTGGTGCTGGACGAATTCCATGTTGTAGTAGAGATAGACGGCCAGCGAGAGCAGGGCTGAGGCGCCCAGCACCAGCAGGCCCGTGCGCCCGGCCGCCGGCCAGGCCCGCCACCCGCGCGCCGCGCCCAACGCGCCCACGGCCAGCGCCGCCGTAAACGCCAGCAGGGCCAGGTAGACGCGCCGGTCCATCACCACCGCCATCCACCCGAACTGTCCCCAGAAGCTCTGGAACGTGAACACCAGGAACCGGTTGAGCAGGCTGGCGTCCGTCCCCCACCAACCGTAGCGCGTGATCCATTCGGCCGTCGTCGGCTGGCCGACCACGATCTGGTTGTGCCAGCGGCCGCAGACCAGATCCCACGGTCCGCAAACGATCCAGTTGCGGCCCCAGTACAGCGCGCCCAGGGCCAGCCCCACCCCCAGCAGAATGACCGCCGTGCGCAGGCCGGCCCGCCAAGCCGCCCGGCCCCCCCGCCAGGCGTTCAGCCCCACGGCCAGCACCAGCACCGGGGCGAGCAGGTAGGCCTGCACCTTGGTCAGGAAGGCCAGCCCGAGCACCAGGCCGGCCGCCCACGGGTTGAGCCGGCCGGCGCGCAGGCCGCGCAGCGCCAGCCACAAACCCAGCGCGATCAACAGTTCGGCCAGGGCATCGTTGTTCACGCCGGCCAGCATGGCCATGTGCTGGGGGATGAAGGCCGTGAAGCCGGCCGCCAGGCTGGGCAGGGCGCTGGTCTCCCGTTCGCCGTGGGCTCCGGGGGCCGGCGATCCCGTCACCGCGCGGACGGCCAGGTACGTGAACACGATCACGCCCGCGCCCAGCGCCAGCGAGAAGAGCCGCAGGGCCGCCAGCGAGCCGCCGCTGAGCAGAAAGACCGGGGCCGCCAGCAGGTAGTAGAGGGGCGGCTGGTAATCCTGATATTGGACCCGGTCGATGGGCAGGTCTGGCGGAAAGCGCGCGCCGGTCAGGCGCTCGAGGTAGGCCTGATCATAATCGCCGGCCTCCAGGCGCGGCAGGCGGCCGGCCTGGGCGATCTGGCGGATGACGTTGTAGTGCGCGGGCTCATCGGGCACCTGCCAGGCCGGCGTCAGCCGAGCGTACTGCAGGCCCAAGGCGAGGTAGAGGAATAGGATCAAGAGCAAGGGAGCCGGGAGGTTCGCCGGCCCCCCGGCGCTCGGGCGGGGTGATGGGGATGGGTTCATAAGGGACGGGCGCGCGGATTATAGCACCCGGTTCCTGGCAACCTTTGCCGGCCGGGCGGCAACTATAATGCAAGACGAATGGACGGCGAGGCGCGTGACTCAGACCTGGTGCGGCGGGCGCGAGCCGGGGACCGCGGCGCGCTAGGCGCATTGCTGGAGCGGCACCGGCCGCTGGCCTGGCGGCTGGCCGCGCGCCTGCTGCGCGATCCGCCCGAAGCCGAGGACGTGGCGCAGGAAGCCAGCTTGCAGGCCTGGCTGAGCCTGGAGCGCCTGCTGCGGCCGGACCGGTTCGGCGCCTGGCTGGCCGGCATCGCCCTCAACCTGGCGCGCATGCGCCTGCGGGCGCGGCGGATCATGCCGCTGCCGGAGGACGAGGCCGGCGGGCGGCTGGTCCGCGGCCTGCACCCTGCCGAGCTGACGCCCTCGACCGAGGCCGTGGCCGAGGCCCGCGCGCTCCACCTGGCCGTCCGCCGCGCGCTGGAAACGCTGCCGGCCGAACAGCAGGCCGCGGTGCGCTGGCACTATCTGGACGGCCTGCCGCTGGACGAGATCGCGGCCCTGGCCGGCGCCCCGCTCGGCACCATCAAAGCGCGCCTGCACCGGGCGCGCCTCCGGTTGCGGGCCGGCCTGTTGGCCGCCGCCGGCGAAGCCCGACCCAAGGAGGCTCCCATGATCGAAGTGGTGATCGACGACGTGCTGCTGCGTGTGCCCAAGGCCGGCCCTGGGGGGCCGCGGGACGTGGTCTACCTGTACAGCGAGCGGCGCGAGGGGCCGCCCCAGGCCGGCGAACCGGCGGCGCCCTTCAATCTGCCGGTGCCGCCCCCGGCCGGCGACGTGGTGGAGGCGGCCGGCCGCGAGGCGCCGCCGCCCGGCACGGCGCCGGTGCGCGTGCCCCTGCCGCCGGGGCCGGGCCATTTCGTGGTGGTGCTCAAGGAGCGGGCCGGCGGCCGGGCG
>JAEURL010000496.1 GCA_016789165.1 Anaerolineales bacterium
CGGGCCGGCGCCGCGCAGCAGACGTCCACCCAGCGCCCCAGCGAGAGCCGGCCGGCGCGCACGCCGTAGGTGTAGAGCAGGGCCAGCCGCGCCTCGATGCCGGGCAGGCCATTGGGGATGGCCGTGAACGTATCCCGGCCCAGCGTCTTCTGCCCCTCATAGAAGAAGGCGCAATGATCGGTGCCGACCGTGGAGAGCGCGCCGGCGGCCAGGTGCCGCCAGAGCGCCGGCGGGTTATCGGCCGGGCGGAGCGGCGGCGAGCACACGAACTGCGCGCCGGCAAACCCCGGCCGCTCCAATTCGGCCTCGGTCAGCAGCAGGTACTGCGGACAGGTCTCGCCGGTGACGGCCTGGCCGCGCGCCCGCGCCCGCGCCACCGCCTCGGCGCCGCGCCCGGTGGAGACGTGCACCACGTAGAGCGGGCAGCCGGCCACCTCCGCCAGGGCCACGGCCCGCTCGATGGCCTCGGCCTCGGTGGAGACCGGCCGGGACCGCGCGTGATAGTGCGGCGCGGTCAGGCCAGCGGCCAGGTAGTGCGCCCGCAAGGCCTCGATGGCGGCGTGGTTCTCGGCATGGACCAGGGCCAGGCCGCCGGCGCGGCCGACCGCCGTGAGCGCCTGGAGGAAGGCGGCGTCGTCCAGGCGGAAACCTTCATAGGTGAGGTAGGTCTTGAAGGACGGGCAGCCGGCCGCCACGATGGCCGGCACCTCGGCCAGCACCGCCGGCGCGGCGCTGCGCAAAGTCATGTGCAGGCTGAAGTCGATGACGGCGCCGGCCTCGGCCTCCGCCCGCCGCGCGGCCAGGGCCGGCGCCAGCGGGGCATCCAGGTCCGGCTCGACGAAGTCGATGACGGTGGTGGTCCCGCCGCAGGCGGCGGCCACGGTGCCGGTGGCCCAGTCATCGCTCGTGCGCGTGACGCCGGCCTCCATAGCCAGGTGGACGTGCGGGTCCACGGCGCCGGGCAGCACCAACAGGCCGCCGGCGTCGAGCGTCTGCCGGCCGGCCAGGCCCCGGCCCAGGGCCGCGATCCGGCCGGCCCGCACGCCCACGTCGGCCGGGAAAGCCTCGGCCGGCGTGACCAGCGTCCCGCCGGCGATGACCAGGTCAAAATCCACGGCGGCCGCCGGAGGGAACCGTGCTTACGCGCGCCCGCCCATGATCAGGGACATCAGCGCCTTCTGCACGTGCAGCCGGTTCTCGGCCTGCTTGTAGATCACCGATTGCGGCCCGTCGATGACCTCGCCGTCGGCCTCGTGGCCGCGGTCGATGGGCATGCAGTGCATGTACACGGCGTGCGGCTTGGCCAGCTTCATGCGTTCCTGGGTGACGCGCCAGCCGGTGTTCTTGGCCGCCATGGCCTCCACCGTCGGCTCGTCTTCGGTCACCATGATCGGGCCCCAGGACTTGGGATACAGGAAGTCCGCGTCGCGGAAGGCCTCGTCCATGTCGTGGGTCTCGGTGATGGTGGTCCCGGCCTCGGCCGCAAAGGCGCGCGCCTTGTCCAGCACGGCCGGCATCAGGTGGTAGCCCTCCGGGTAAGCCAGGGTCACGTCCATGCCAAAGCGCGGCATCAGCCAGATCAGGGATTGCGGCACGCTCAGCGGCCGCACGTATTTGGGGGCGTACGTCCAGGAGAGGACGAACTTGCGCTTGCGCAGGTCGCGTCCGAACAGCTCCATCAGCGTGAACAGGTCGGCCATCGCCTGGCAGGGGTGATCCACGTCGTCCTGCATGTTGATGATCGGAGCGTCGGCGTATTTGGCCATTTCGTACAGGTACTTGTTGCCGATGCCGGTCCGGCAATCGCGGATGGAGATACCGTGCCCGTAGCTGCTCAGGACGATGCCCGTGTCCTTGGCGTTCTCGCCGTGGCCGATCTGGGTGGCCTTGGGCTCGAGGTAGATGGCGTGGCCGCCCAGCTGGGTCATGCCGGTCTCAAAGGAGTTGCGCGTGCGCGTGCTCTCCTCGAAGAAGAGCATGTACAGGGTCTTGGCGCGCAGGATGTGGTCGTGGTATTGCCCGGTGGCAAACTCGCTCTTGAGGCGGAAGGCCATTTCGAGCAGCGTGTTCAGGTCCTCCACGGTCCAATCCGGCGTGCAAATGAAATCTTTCTGGAAGAGCTTGGTATTCATGACAGACAACTCCTTGGAAGGGGTTTAGGAAACATAGAACAGCGGGAAGAGCGCGTAGAACAGCGCGGCCTGCCGCACCTTTTCCAGGTCCACCTGGTCGTTGGCGGCGTGCACGTACTGCTCTTCCTGCGGGCCCAGCCCGAGCGTGGGGATGCCGGCGGCGCCGGCCGAGTAGGTGCCATCGGTGCTGAAGCGCCACACGCCCACCTCGGGCGCGCGGCCCCACAGCGCCTGCCCGGCGGCCAGGCCGGAGGCGAGCAGCGGATGGCCGTCCTCCAGGAACCAGCCGGGGAAGAAACTGGGGCCATCCAGCGCCAGGCCGGTGTGGGTGCGCACCGGCTGGTCCGGCACGCGCGCGCTGGCGCCCAGCGGGCCCACCACCGCCTGCACGCCGCCCAGCACGCTGGCCAGGCTTTCGCCGGGGGCCATGCGCCGGTCCACGGCCACCTCGCACCAGCTGGGCACCGAGTTCGGGGTATGCGGCCCTTCGATTAAGGACACCACCTGGGTGCTCGGCCCGAAGACTGGATGGGCCGGCAGGCCGGGGTTCATGGCCTCCAACGCCTGGATCACGGGCAGCATTTTGAGCAAGGCGCTCTCGCCCAGGTGCGGCTGGCTGGCATGGGCGGCCCGGCCGGTGGTGCGCACGCGCAGCTCACAGCGCCCGCGCTGGCCGCGGCGCAGGCTGAGGTTGGTGGCTTCGGCCAGCAGCACGGCCTCCGGCCGCAGGCCGTCACGCTCCACCAGCGAACGCAGCGCAAAGCCCTCGGCGTCCTCCTCCAGCGTGGCGCCCATCACCACCACGCTGAACTCGCCCTCCAGCTTGAGCGCCTTGAGCAGCGCGGCGGCGTACACAATCGCGGCCACCCCGCCCTTGCAATCGGAGGCGCCCAGGCCGAACATCACGCCGTTTTCGACGGTCGGCTGGAGCGGCGGGTGCGGCCACTCGCTCTCGTCGGCGACCTCGTTGGTGTCCAGGTGGGCGTCGTACAGCAGCAGGCGCGGCCCGTGGCCCACCCGCCCGAGCGCATTGCCGGCCGAGTCCCGCCAGACTTCGTCGCAGCCCACGGCCCGCAGCTCCGCCAGGGTGCGCTCGACGGCCGGCCCTTCCTGGCCGGTGTAGCTGCGGATGGCAATCAGATCGGCGAGAAAGCGGGTTTGCCGCTCGGCCAGGCCGGCCATGGCGGCCCGCAGACGGGGAAGGAGATCCGGATCCATGTTTATCTTGCGGACCGGGCAAGCTCGGTCCGCCCTGGCGGCCACCCGCGGCAGAGACAGTGGCCTCGATTGTTACACCAACCGGTAATTCAGCGGCTCGCCGCGCAGCACGCGCAGCAGGTTATCGTAGTCGGGGGCGCGGTGCTTGGTCGTCGCAGCGATGGTCAGCCCGCCGGCCGCGATGTGCGGGGTCAGGATCAGGTTGGCGCTTGGGTCGCGCGCCAACTCCAGCAGGGGGTCGTCCGGGCGCAGCGGCTCCCAGTTGTAAGTATCCAGGGCGGCCCCGGCCAAATGGCCGGACTTCAGGGCCG
>JAEURL010000500.1 GCA_016789165.1 Anaerolineales bacterium
CGGTCACCTGGGAGCCGCGCTTCAAGCTCATCGGCCAGGAGGCCTGGGTGGAGGCCGGCGCGGCGGCCGAGGTCAAGGCCACTGGCATTTGCGGCAGCGGCATCATCGAGGCCATCGCCGAGCTCTACCTGGCCGGCGTCATCGATCGGGACGGCCGCTTCGCCGAGGCCGGCCCGGAGCGCTCGCCGCGCGTGCGCCGGCGCGGCCGCACGGGCGAGTACGTGCTGGCCGACGGCGCGCAGACCTCCACCGGCGAGCCGATCGTGGTCACCCAAAGCGACGTGCGCGCCATCCAGCTGGGCAAGGCCGCCCTGTACGCGGGCGTCAAGCTGCTGATGCAGGAACGCGGCGTGGACAAGGTGGACCGCATCGTGCTGGCCGGCGCTTTCGGCAGCTACATCGACCCGAAGCACGCCATGATCCTGGGCCTGATCCCGGACTGTGACCTGGCCAAGGTGGTGGCGGTGGGCAACGCCGCCGGCGACGGGGCGCGCCTGGCCCTGCTCAACCGCGAGGCGCGCCAGGAAGCCATGCGGCTGGCGCAGCAGGCCGTGCACGTGCAGACCGCCGTGGCGCCCAATTTCCAGGCCGAGTTCGTGGGCGCCATCGCGCTGCCCCACGCCACCGATGCCTTCCCGCACCTTGCGGGTATACTTCCCGAACCGGCCGCCCGGAGCGGGCCGCCCAGCCGCCGCAGCCAGCGCCGCCGCCCAGCG
The DNA here is from genome assembly GCA_016789165.1 of Anaerolineales bacterium. Taxonomy (GTDB): domain Bacteria; phylum Chloroflexota; class Anaerolineae; order Anaerolineales; family UBA6663; genus SpSt-583. The sequence goes on from JAEURL010000500.1 coordinate 717, forward strand.
CCGGACACACTCGCCGAGTGACATGTTGCCGTGTTTCCCAACGGGTGATCGGTTCGCCCGGTTGCCCTTTCACCTATTTATTAACCGGCCTCGGAGAATCCCATGAGCGACGACATCACCCAGATCCCGACCGATGAACTGATCCAGAACATGCAGGACGATTTGTACGACGGCATCGTGGACACCGTGGAGGCCGGCACGCACGAGCTCCTGCGCCGCGGCCTGACGCCCACCCAGGTGATGAACCAGGCCCTGGTCGGGGGCATGGATATCGTCGGCGTGGACTTCCGCGACGGCATCCTGTTCGTGCCGGAGGTGCTCATGGCGGCCAAGGCCATGAAGGCCGGCATGGAGATCCTGCGGCCGCTGCTGGCCAACACCGGCGCCAAGCAGATCGGCACCATGATCATCGGCACCGTCAAGGGCGATATCCACGACATCGGCAAGAACCTGGTGGCCATGATGATGGAAGGCGCCGGCTTCAAGGTGGTCAACCTGGGCATCAACTGCGACGCGGACAAGTTCCTGGCCGCCTACAAGGAGCACCAGCCGGACATCCTGGGGATGAGCGCGCTGCTCACCACCACCATGCCCTATATGGACGTGGTCATCAAGCGCTTCAAGGAAGAGGGCCTGCGCGATAAGGTCATCGTCCTGGTGGGCGGCGCGCCGCTCAACGCCGCCTTCGCCGAGGAGATCGAGGCCGACGCCTACTGCCGCGACGCGGCCGTGGCGGTGGAGACCGCCAAGAAACTGATCGCTATCAAGAGCGGCGTCAACTGAAAGGTGAGGGACCCAAGCCGAGGGACGAAGGGCGCCGCGCAGCGCGCCGGCCTTCGTCCTCCGTCGTCCGTCTTTCGTTACTGCTATGAATAAGTGGCAAACCCTGCTCGCGCAGCCCGGCCCGCTCATGGCCGACGGCGCGATGGGCACCCAGCTCTTCGCGGCCGGCCTGCAGTTCGGGGACCCGCCGGAGACCTGGAACGTGCTGCACCCGGACGTGGTGCGCGGCATTCAGCGCCGCTATATCGAGGCCGGCGCGCAGATCGTGCTCACCAACACCTTCGGCGGCAGCCGCTTCCGGCTGGCCATGCTCAACTTGCAGAGCCGGGTGAGCGAGCTCAACCGCACGGCCGCCATCCTGCTGCGGGCCGAGGTGGAGGCCTCCGGCCGGAACGTCCTGGTGGCCGGCGATATCGGCCCGAGCGGCGATATCCTGGCCCCGGTGGGCACCCTGGAGTACGCCGACGCGGTGGCCGGCTTCGCCGAGCAGGCCGAGGCCCTGGCGGCCGGCGGCGCGGACGTGCTCTGGATCGAGACCATGTCCTCGCTGGAGGAGATCCAGGCCGCCTTCGAGGGCGTGCGCCGCGTAGCGCCCGAGATCCCGGTCATCACCACCATGTCCTTCGACACCCACGGCCGGACGATGATGGGCGTCACGCCGGAGCAGGCCCTGCAGGCCCTCACCGAGCGCGGCGCCGCCGCGGTCGGCGCCAATTGCGGCAACGGCACAGACGAGCTGCTGGCCGCCATTCAGCGCATGCACGCGGCTGGCCCGCGCGTGCCGCTGGTGGCCAAGTCCAACGCCGGCATGCCGGAGCTGGTCAGCGGCAAGGCCGTGTACCGGGCCACCCCGGATGTCATGGCCTGCTACGCGCTGGATGTTTACCGGGCCGGCGCGCGCATCATCGGGGCTTGCTGCGGCAGCTCGCCGGACCACATCCGCGCCATGGCGGAGTCGCTGCGCAGCGCGGACCTGAGCGCCGCCCCGCCGCCGCCGGCGGCCCCGGCCGGCGCTCCGCCGGCGGAACGCCCGGAGGCGGGGGCGGCCAGTGACCGGGCGGCGCGGCGGCAGGCGCGCGCGGCCCGCCATGCCGGCGACGAGGGCCCGCGCTCGGAATGACGACGGCCCTGATCGTCTGCGGCGCGTTGGCGCGCGAGGTGCTGGCGCTGCGCGCCCGGCACGGCTGGGCGGCCGACGTGCTGGCCCTGCCGGCCCTGCTCCACAATACCCCGGAGCGCCTGCCGACCGCGGTGCAGGCGCGGTTGCGCGCGGCGCGGGCGGCTTATGAACGGGTGGTGGTGGTCTACGGCGATTGCGGCACAGGCGGCCAGCTGGACGCCTTGCTGGCCGAGGCGGGCGTTGAGCGGGTGGCCGGCCCACACTGTTATGAGATGTACGCCAACGGCCGCTTTGCGGAGCTGATGGCCGAAGCGCCCGGCACGTACTTTCTCACCGACTATCTGGTCCACTCTTTTGAGCCGCTGGTGATCGCGGGCCTGGGGTTGGACCGTTTTCCCGAACTGCGCGACGAGTATTTTCGCAATTACACGCGCTGCGTCTATCTAGCCCAAACTGACGACCCGGCCCTGCGGGCCAAGGCAGCCTGGGCGGCGGAACAACTCCGCTTGCCGTTGGAGATCCGCCAGGTCGGCTATGGCGCGCTGGAGACGCGGCTGGTGGAGCTGCTGCAGCCGGCTTGAAGCGCGCGCCGGGTATCTGCGCGAAGCGGTGTGTGCCCTTCGCGCCTAGGTGGTGAAAACTATGACTACCTCTACCTACCAGATTGTCTATTGGCGTGAGATCCCGGCCCAAGTGAAGACCAAGGCCGGCCGCGAGCGGGCCTCTCAGCCGCTGAGCGACCGCTTCCAGGAAGCCATCGACGCCGCCGCCATGCGCGGCGGCCTGATCGGCACGGATGATTACCTGGCGGAGTGGCGCACCGTGGACGGCGGGGAGCGCGCCGGGGAGCCGGCCGCCGTGGGGCAGGCCGTGGCCGCCGAGCTGGAGGCCGCCTACCCCGACGAGCGGCTGAAGAAACTCATCGCCGGCCAGGGGCGCGAAGGCTAAGCCCGTGCGCTGGCTGCAGAACTACCCGCACTTCCTGGAGCTGGCCTACGATTTTACGATCCAGGCCCTGCGGCCGTTCCGCCGCTGGCTCAAGCCGGGCGGGTGGGCGGAGCGGGTCTTTGTGCCGGCCGAGCACACCGGCAAGGGCCTGATCTTTAATTGCCAGATGTGCGGCCAATGCGTGCTGCACAGCACGGGCATGACCTGCCCCATGAACTGCCCCAAGAACCTGCGCAATGGGCCGTGCGGCGGGGTGCGCCAGAACGGGCACTGCGAGGTCAAGCCGGAGATGCGCTGCGTGTGGGCCCAGGCCTGGGAGCGTTCGCGCCACATGCCCACCTATGGGCACGAGCTGTTTAACGTCCTGCCGCCCGTCAACCGCAGCCTGCAGGGCACCTCGGCTTGGATCAACGACTTCACCGGGGCCGCGCAGCAGAATCCGGCCGGCTGGGTGGCGGCGAGTGATATTCAAGTGGTGCCGTGATCGGTCGCGGATTGTACCGATTGGACGGCCGTGATCCTCAGCCGGATCGTGGGGTGTCTTCCTCTTAGCCACTTAGCAGCCGGGTGATCTGTGAAATCCGAGGCCTCAACCCCTGCCCCCCGCGGCCTGGTCTCTGGCTCCCGCCTGGAGCGCGTGCTGAAGTCCGGCCGTTTCGCCGTGACAGCCGAGCTCAACCCGCCGGACAGCGCCGACCCGCAGGCCGTCTACGAACGCGCGCTGGTCCTCTCCACCGTCTGCGACGCCATCAACGCCACCGACGCCTCCGGCGCCAACTGCCACATGTCCAGCGTGGGCATCTGCGCCCTGCTCACCCGGGCCGGCTACGAGCCGGTCTATCAGATGTCCTGCCGGGACCGCAACCGCATCGCCATGCAGGGCGACTTGCTGGGCGCGGCCGCGATGGGCGTTAAGAATGTGCTGTGCCTGACCGGCGACGGCGTGCAGGCCGGCGACCAGCCGGAGGCCAAGCCCGTCTTTGACCTGGACTCGCTGACGCTCCTGCGCACGGTCCGCATCATGCGCGACCACGGCCAGTTCCTGAGCGGCCGCAAGCTGGACGTGCCGCCGCGCGTCTTCGTCGGCGCCGCCGAAAACCCCTTCGCCCCGCCGTACGAATTCCGGCCCCACCGGCTGCTGAAGAAGTGGCAGGCCGGCGCCGAGTTCATCCAGACCCAGTACTGCTTTGACATCCCGCTGTTGCAAGCCTTCATGCAGCGGGTGCGCGACCTGGGCCTGCACGAGAAACTATTCATCCTGGTGGGCGTCGGCCCGCTGCGCTCGGCCAAGATCGCGGAGTGGATGCGCACCAACGTCCCCGGCGTGCACATCCCGGATGCCGTGGTGGAGCGCCTCAAAGGCGCCAAGAAGCAACAACTGGAAGGCAAGCGCCTGGGCGTGGAGATCATTCAGCAAGTGCGGGAGATTCCGGGTGTGGCCGGCGTGCACGTCATGGCCTACCGCCAGGAGGAACTGGTGGCCGAGATCATCGAAGAGGCCGGCCTGCTGCCGCGCCGCCCGATTGGCCCTCCGGCCGAATGACCCCGCCCGGCGTGACACCTGGCACTTGGCACTCGCGGCGCAACCCTGGAAACTGAGGCACCAACGCATGGAAACCATCCTGACCTCCCCTGCCAAAACCGTCCGCATCGGGCCGGAACATCCGTTCGTGGTCATCGGCGAACGCATCAACCCGACCGGCCGCAAGAAGCTGGCGGCCGAAATGGCGGCCTGGAATTTTGACCGGGTGCGGGCTGACGCCCTGGCTCAGGTGCAGGCTGGCGCGCACGTGCTGGACGTCAACGCCGGCATCCCGCTGGCCGACGAGCCCGCCATCCTGGCCGAGGCCATCCGCATCGTGCAGTCCGTGACCGATGTGCCGTTGTGCATCGACTCTTCTATCGTCAAGGCGCTGGAGGCCGGCCTGGCCGCCTACCAGGGCAAGGCCCTGCTCAACTCGGTGACGGGCGAAGACGAGCGGCTGGAGGCCGTCCTGCCGCTGGTGGCCCAGTACAAGTGCGCGGTCATCGCCATCTCCAACGACGAAACCGGCATCTCCGAGGATCCGGCCGTCCGCTTCGCCGTCGCCAAGAAGATCGTGGCCCGGGCCGAGTCCTTCGGCATCCCGCGCGCGGACGTGCTGATCGACCCGCTGGCCATGCCGATTGGGGCGATCCGCTCCGCCGGCCAGTCGCTGTTTACCATCGTCCGCCGCTGCCGCGAGGAGCTGGGGGTCAATTGCTGCTGCGGCGCCTCCAACATCTCCTTCGGCCTGCCGCACCGCCCGGCCCTCAACGGCGCCTTCATGGCCATGGCCATCGCCGCCGGCATGACCTGCGCCATCACCAACCCGCTCGAGCCCGACATCAAGACCATGATCCTGGCCGCCGACGTCTTCATGGGCCATGATGAGAACTGCGGCAACTGGCTCAAGTATGCGCGCTCGCTGCCGGAGCCCGAGAAGAAGCCGGCCGCGGCCCCGGCGGCCAGCGCCGCGCCGGCCGCACCGGTGGACGGCGGCCAGGCGGTGCGTGACCCGGCCGCCGAGCGCGCCGCCCGGGAGGCCCGCCGGGCCGCCCGCCGCGGCGGCGCCGGCTAACCGCCAACTGACCACCCAGACGCCCAGCCACGGAGCCCGGCGCAAGGCCGATGTGACTCTGTGACGGATCGTTTATCCACTCAGGAGACCCACCCATGCCCGTCGCCAAGAAAGCCGCCAAAGCCAAGAAGCCCGTCGCCAAGAAGAAGGTCGCCGCCCGCCCGCCGGCCGCGCCGGCCTTCAAGCCCACCAAGCTCAAACTGCTGAACCCGGTCCCGTCCGATATTGAGATCGCCCAGGCCGGCAAGCTCAAGCTCATCAGCCAGGTGGCGGCCGAGGCCGGCCTGAAGCCCAGCGAGCTGGTGCTGTACGGCGACCACAAGGCCAAGGTCAAGCTGGAGGTTCTGCGGCGCCTGGCCAAACGCCCCAACGGCTACTACATCGACGTGACCGCCATCACGCCCACCCCGCTGGGCGAGGGCAAGACCACCACCACCGTCGGCCTCTCGCAGGCGCTGGGCGCCCACCTGGGCAAGCAGGTCTTCACCTGCATCCGCCAGCCCTCCCAAGGCCCAACCTTCGGCATCAAGGGCGGCGCGGCCGGCGGCGGCTACAGCCAGATCATCCCGATGGAGGAGTTCAACCTCCACCTGACCGGCGACATCCACGCCATCACCGCCGCGCACAACCTGATGGCGGCCGCCATCGACGCGCGCATGTTCCACGAGCACGAGCAGCCGGACGACGAGAAGCTCTTCAACGCCTTCTGCCCCAAGGCCAAGGACGGCTCGCGCCGCTTCGCCGAGTGCCACCTGCGCCGGATGAAGAAGCTCGGCTTCTGGGTGGAGGATCCCAACCAGCTGACCGCCGAGCAGAAGCGCGCCCTGTTCCGGCTGGACATTGACCCGAGCACGCTCACCTGGAACCGGGTGGTGGACATCAACGACCGCATGCTGCGCCAGATCACGGTCGGCCAGGGTCCGGAGGAGAAGGGCTTCACGCGCCAGACCGGCTACGACATCACCGTGGCCAGCGAGATCATGGCCATCCTGGCCCTGACCACCTCGCTGGAGGATATGCGCGAGCGCTTCGGGCGCATGGTCTTCGCCACCAGCAAGAGCGGCGAGCCGCTCACGGCCGATGACCTGGGCGTGGCCGGCGCCATCACCGTCCTGATGAAGGACGCCATCATGCCCAACCTGATGCAGACGCTGGAGGGCACGCCGGCCTTCGTGCACGCCGGGCCGTTCGCCAACATCGCCCACGGGCAGTCGTCCATCCTGGCCGACCAGATCGCGCTCAAGCTGGTGGGCAAGGGCGGCTATGTGGTGACCGAGTCCGGCTTCGGCGCCGACATCGGCATGGAGAAGTTCATGGACATCAAGTGCCGCTACTCCGGCCTGACGCCGGACGTGGTGGTGCTGGTGGCCACGGTGCGCGCGCTCAAGATGCACGGCGGCGGCCCCAAGGTGGTCGCCGGCAAGCCGCTGGACAAGGCCTACACGGACGAGAACCTGGACCTGCTGCGGGCCGGCCTGCCGAACATGGTGCGCCACGTGGAGAACGCCAAGAAGTTCGGGGTGCCGGTGGTGGTGGCCGTCAACTCCTTCCACACCGATACCGAGGCCGAGATCGAGCTGATCCGCCAGGCCGCCATCGAGGCCGGCGCCGAGGACGCCATCAAGTGCACGCACTGGGCGCACGGCGGCCAGGGCACGCTGGCGCTGGGCCGGGCCGTGATCGCGGCGGCCGAGAAGCCCAAGCGCTTCCAGTTCCTGTACCCGCTGGACATCAGCATCAAGGACAAGATCGAGGCCATCGCCAAGTACTACGGCGCGGACGGCGTGGACTACGAGCCGGAGGCCGAGCGCAAGATCGAGCTGTACACGCGCCTGGGCTTCGATAAGCTCCCGATCTGCATGGCCAAGACGCACCTGAGCTTCACGGCCAACGGCGACGTCAAGGGCGCGCCCACCGGCTTCCGCATCCCCATCCGGGACGTGCGCGCCTCGGTGGGGGCCGGCTTCATCTATCCGCTGGTGGGCAGCATGCGGACGATGCCGGGCCTGTCCACGCGGCCGTCGTTCTTTGATATCGACCTGGATTTGCAGACCGGCAAGGTCAAGGGCTTGTTCTAGACCACCGGGAAGGACCTGTGGGGCGGCCGGCCAGGCCGCCCCTTTTTTGATTCAGCGGCCGGGGTCCAGCGCGTCGCGCAGGCCGTCGCCCAGGAAGGAGAAGGCCAGCACCAGCAGGGTGATGGTGCCGGCCGGCAGCAGGATCTGCAGCGGGTAACGCTCGAGCTTGCCGACGGCCTTGAAGATCATCAGGCCCAGGCTGGCGCCCGGCTCCTCGATGCCCAGGCCCAGCAGGCTGAGGGTGGCCTCGTTGACGATCACGCCGGCCACGTCCAGCGTGGCGGCCACGATGATCAGCCAGGCCGCGTTGGGCAGCAGATGCCGGACGAGGATGCCGGCGCTGGAGGCGCCCAGGCTCTGGGCGGCCAGCACGAACTCGCGCTGGCGCAGCGCCAGCACCTGGCCGCGCACCAGCCGCGCCATCAGCGGCCAGGAGACCAGGCTGAGCGCGGCGGCCACCAGCATGAGGCGCCCCAGGCCGCCGGCCAGCTCGCGGGCGGCCGGCCCGAAAACGGCCGAGACCAGGATAGCCAGCAGCAGGCCTGGAAAGGCGAAGAGGATATCGGCCAGACGGGCGATGAGGAAATCGGCCGCGCCGCCGAAGTAGCCTGCGATCAGGCCGAGCGTGCCGCCCAGGCCGACGTTGATCACTTCCACCACCAGCGCCACCGCCAGCGAGGCGCGCAGCGCCAGCAGCAGGCGCGCCAGCTGGTCACGGCCGAGGTCGTCGGCGCCAAGCCAGTGGCGGGCCGACGGCCCGGCGTTGATGGCGGCGTAGTCCTGGTAAACGCCGTCGCGGTATTTCTGCTCGGCGGCGGGTAGCAGGCGCGAGTACAGGCCTGGCCCGGCCAGCGCCAGGAGCACGGCCAGGGCGATGAAGGCCAGGCCGGCCGCGGCGGCGCGGTTGCGGAAAAAACGCGCCCAGCCGGAGCGGGCCGGCGCCAGGGATTCGGCGGCCAGGTCGAGGGTCATGGCTCACTCGGCGCGCACGCGCGGGTCCGCCACCAGGTAGGCCAGGTCGGCCAGCAGGTTCATGGCCACCACGGCCGCGCCCAGCAGGATGGTGGTGGCCTGGATGACGGGGTAATCGCGCTGGCCGATGGATTGCACGGCCAGGAAGCCCAGGCCGGGGAGCGCGAACAGGTTCTCGACGACGAAGGCGCCGGTCACCAGGAAGGCGGCGGCCGGCCCCAGCACCGTGATCAGCGGCAGCAGGGCGTTGCGCAGGACGTGCCGCCACAGCACCCGGCTTTCGGTCAGGCCCTTGGCGCGGGCGGTGCGCACGTAGTCCAGGCGCAGCACGTCCAGCACGCTGCCGCGCGTCAGCCGGGCCAGGTAGCCCAGGTTGCCGGCCGAGAGCACCAGCACCGGCAGCACCAGATGCTCGGGCCGGCCCCAGCCGGCCACCGGCAGGGTGGGCAGGCCGGCCCGGTACAGCGCCAGCACTCCAATCCAGATCAGGGGGATGAGGACGAAGGAGGGGATGGAATACAGCGTCAGCATCAGGGCCATCAGGGCGGTATCCACCCAGGTGTTCTGCTTCAGGGCGGCGTAGACGCCCACCGGCACGCCCACCGCCACGCTGACGGCCAGGGCCAGCCCGCCCACCAGCAGGGAGACGGGCAGGCCGGTGCCGATCAGGTCGGCTACCGGGCGCTCGGCGTACTTGTAGGAGAGGCCCAGGTCGCCGCGCAGCAGGCCGGCCAGGTAATCGGCGTACTGCGCCAGCCAGGGCCGGTCCAGGCCGTAGACGTGTTTCAAGGCCGCGTACCGCACCGGGTCCTGGCGCGCGCCCATCAGGTTGAGGATTGGGTCGCCGGGCGCCAGGCTGCTGACGCCGAAGGTGACGAAGGTCAGGGCCAGGAGGACAAAGACGAGCGACAGCGCGCGCTGCGCCAGCAGGCGGGTCATGGGCCAATGATACCCGCGAAGCCGGCCGGTGGTGCGCCCGGCGGGGCGGGAGCGGTGTGGGCCGGCCGCGCGCTGGGGGCCAAGCACCGGGGCCGGGGCTCAGATTTAAATCACGCGGGGCACAGTTGCCCGTGCCCCGCGTGATTGAGCGCGCGATGGGGAGGGGACGCAGGGTGTTACGGCGCGACCGTCACCGCCGTCCAGTCCGTCACCGGGAAGAGCCCCTGGGCCGTGACTGACAGGCCCTGCACCTTGGGGTTCAGCAGCAGGTTCTGCTTGCCGTAGAACAGCGGCAGCCAGCCGACCTCGTTGAGCGCGATCTGCTCGGCCTGCTGGTACATGGGCAGGCGCTTGGCCAGGTCCGGCTCCACGTCGGCGGCGTCCACCAGTTTGTCGAACTCGGCGTTTGAGTAGTGGCCGTTGTTGTTGCCCACGCCGGTGCGCAGCTGTTGGGAGACGAAGTTCTGCGGGTCGGGGTAATCCGCGCCCCAGACGCTCAGGTAGAAGGTCAGGGCGCCGGCCGCGGTCGGGTCATTGGCCGTGGCGGTCAGATCCTCGTTGAACTTGGAGAGCTCCAGGGTGTTGATGGTGATGTCGACGCCCAGGTTCTCCTTCCACTGCTGCTGCAGGAAGGCCGCGATCTTGGCGTAGTTCGGATCCTGGTCGTTGACCGAGAAGGCGATGGCCGGGAAGCCGGCGCCGCCCGGATAGCCGGCGTCGGCCAGCAGCTTCTGGGCGCCGGCGGCGTCGAACTTCTGCACCTGGACGTTGGCGTTGAAGCCCGGCATGCCCGGCGGGATGAGCGTGTCGGCGCGCACCATGGCGCCTTCCAGCACCTGGTTCACCAGCACGTCCTTATCGAAGCCCTGGGCGAAGGCCTGGCGCACGCGCACGTCGCTGAACGGCGGCTGGGCGTTGTTGAAGCCGATGTAGGTGACAAAGAACTGGTTGAGCTGCTTGAAGTCCGGCAGGTCCTTGACAGCCGGGATCTGGTCGGTGGGGAAGTTGAACGACCCCATGATGTCCAGTTCGCCGGTCTGGTACAGCTTGAGGGCGGTGGCGGCGTCCTGGATGAAGGGCATCTGGATCTCGCTCAGCTGCACCTTCCCGGCCCAGTAGTTGGGGTTGGGCACCAGGGTGATGGACTGGTTGTGCTTCCACTCCTTCACCATGAACGGCCCGGTGCCGTAGGCGTGGTCGGTCCAGGCGGCCGGGTCGGCCTCGACCGCCGGCTTGGGGATGACGAAGGAGGTCGGGAAGGTGAGCTGGTACAGGAAGACGGTGGCCGGCACGTTCAGGCCGATCTGCAAGGTCTGCGGGTCGAGCACCTGGACGCCGCTGATGCTGGGGGCCGTCCCGGCCTGCACGTCCATGGCGCCGGCGATATTGGACAGGAAGTAGCCGGCCGCCCAGTTGGCGGAGAGCTCCGGCGAGAAGGCGCGGTTGAGGGCGTAGGCGAAGTCCTCGGCCGTCACCGGGTCGCCGTTGGCGAACTTCAGGCCGGGGCGGATGTGGAAGACGAAGGTCTTGCCGCCGTCCTTGATCTCCCAGGATTCGGCGCCGGCCGGCACCACGTTGAGTTTACCGTCCAGCTTCACCAGGCCCTCGAAGACCAGGCTGGCGACGGCCACGGACTGTGAGGCGCCCACGGTGGGCGGATCGATGGACGGCAGCTCGTTGACGCCTTCGATGGCCCAGCGCAGGACCTGGCTGGCGGCCGGCGCGGCCTCGGTGGAGCCGGGCGCCTGGGTGGGGCTGGGCGCGGCGGTGGGGGCGGCGCAGGCGGCGAGCACCAGGCTCAGGGCCGCCAGCGCCTGGATGGCGCGGAACCACGTGCGGTTGGGCATTTTCTCCTCCTTCGAGAAATGCGGTCGAATGATGACGCCCGGCCGCCAGGGCCGGACGGCCAACGCTTACGGCTGGGCCGGCCGCTCCGGCGCGGCGCCCAGGTCGTCGAACAGCGGCGCGCGCCGCTGGCGCACAGCCTCGTACGCGTACAGATACATGCCGGCCGACCAGGCCTGGCCGGCGTAGCCCATCGGGTGGCCGGTTTCGCCGTGCAGCCACTCGTTGAACTCCCACGGCTCGCGCACGCCCAGCTGGCAGGCGCGGGCTAGGTCTTCCAGCAGGCTCTCGGCCTCGCGCTGCCAGCCGGTCTTCACCAGGGCCGCGATGTGGAAGCCCCCGATCATGGGCCAGATGCCGCCGTTGTGGTACTGGTGCGGCAGGTTCAGATTGCGGCTGCGGTAATACTCGCGCCAGTCCGGGTGCCCGGGATAGATCACGGGGTGGATGGCCTTGGTGGGCAAGGGCTGCGCGGCGCCCACCTGGTACAGGTAGCGGATGATGCTGTCGCTGCGCTGGCTGTCCGCCACCCCGCACAGGATGGCCAGCAGGTTGCCGAGCACGTCGCAGTAGTCGCCGTACTCGCGGAAGGCCACGTAGGGCAGGTAATAGGGCCGGCTGGAGATGGTGCCGACGTTGTGGTACAGCATGTACCACTCCAGGCGCATGGCCTTCAGGCGGTCCAGCCGCTCGGCGAAGTGGGCGGGCACCCAGCAGCGGTCGATCCACAGCAGCAGGTTGAGGCGTTCGTGGACGCCGGCCGCCATCTCCAGGGCGCGCGGCCGGAACGCCGGCCGGCCGGCCGCCTCGGCCAGCGTCGCGTAGGCCCGCAGAGCGGCGTGCCACAGGACGTTGTCGTACAGCACGTTGTAGCGCACGGCCAGCAGGTCCATCCAGTCGCCGGCCTCCGGCACTTCCAGCAGCCCGCACTCGTTCATGTCCTGGTAGCGCAGCCAGGTCAGCGCCCGGTCGATGGCGTCCCAATGGTCGGCCAGATAGGCCCGGTCACCGGTCAGCTGATAGTACAGCCGGTGGTGGAGCAGATACCACAGGTTGGAGTCCACGGCGCCGGCGTTCTCGGGGGAGATGGTGCGGTCCTCCACCGAAACGTTAAGCGGGATCAAGCCTAGCTCGGATTGGTGCTGGGTGAGCGTGTCCAGCGAGCCGCGGACGGCCTGCAGCAGGTCGGCTTCGCCGGCCAGGCCGGCCCCCAGAGCCGTGATGGCGGCGTCGCGCGCCCACACGTGCGGGTAACCGTGCTGGAGGGCTGAAGCTTTAAAGCCCAGCGGGGTGGCGCAGCGGCGCAAGACCTGCAGCGCTTGTGCGCGTGCTTCTTCAATGAGGGCCGGCATGGGGAACACTCGCAGAGGCTGATCGTCACTGCCATCTTAGACCCCTTCCGGGGACTGTCAAGCTGGCTGCCCAAACAAAAAGCCCGCCGCGCGGTCCGCGCGGCGGGCGGGTGGGGCGGCCCCGCGCCTTTAGCGCAGGATGCCGGGCAGGTAGACGGTGATGATGCCGTTGCCCTGGTACGGCTCGCCGTGGTCCAGGGCCAGGGCCACATTGCCGCTGGCATCCACGGCCTGCACGAAGTATTCGATCAGGCCGTACAGGCCGTTCACGGAGCCGCTGGCCGTTTGCGAGCCGGCGTTGTAGGTGAGCTCCAGCTTGGTCCAGCTCAGGGCGCCGTCGACGCGGTACAGCACCACCACGCGCGCCACCTGGCTCTGGTCGTCGTTGACCAGCGCCGAGAACGTCACCTGGCCGGTGGGCGTGGGCGGCGAGACGCTCACCTGCCAGATGCCGGGCGCCGTGAAGTTGGTGTCCGTGATCGGCGCGTAGTAGACGTCGAAGCCCAGGCTGGTGTAGCGGCGCAGGAGGCCCAGGGTGGGCGTGGTGACGGTGGTGGCCTGGAACTGCACGGGCGTCACCACCAGCCGGTCGTTGGTGTGGCCGTCCAGGGTCAGCAGGCGGTTGACCACGCCCAGGTTGGCCGGCGTCCAGTGCGGGAAGGGGAAGAGCGGCTCGATCAGGCTGCCGACGTCGTCGGTGATGAGGCGCGAGATGGCCGGGTCGAAGTTGGTGAAGTCCTGGAAGGCGCCGCCCGTCAGCAGCGCGCCGTGCGCCAGGACGTTGGTCAGCGAGATGGCGCGGCTGGTGGCGGGCACGATCGGCTTGCCGGCGTCGGTCTGCAGGAAGGCCTGCGCGTCGTTGGTCAGCGCGAAGTAGGCGCCGCCCAGGTCATAGGGCTGCGCGGCCGAGTAGCTGAAGCTGAAGGTCTGCGGGACGACGGTGGTAACCAGCGCGCCGAGGGCGGCCGCGCCCTCCGCGCCTTCCGCCGGCCGGGCCAGGCCGGCCGCCAGCGCCGCCTCAGCCGCGTTCGGGCCGCCGGGCGGGGTCTGGGTGGGATTGGGGACCTGCACGCGCAGCATGGGCAGCCCGTACAGGGTCAGGATGGCCACGGCCTTCTCGTCGTAGTTGTTGAACGAGTCGGCGGCGGCGGCGTTGTAGTAGCGGCGCTTGGCGCGCGCCAGGGCCAGGCCCACCGCGTTGGGCGGGTCGCCGGCCGGCTGGTAGCCCAGCTCCTCGGCGAAGTTATTCATCACCAGCTCGGAGTAGGCGATGGTGTCCGAATCGCCGTAGCCGAAGCCGGTATTGCCGATGAAGGCGCCGGCGAACTTCTGGGCGAAGGCCTGGGCCCAGTCGCGGGAGCCCAGCACGCCGGCCCCGCCGGGGTAGCCGCCGTCCGGCACGTTCAGGCCGGAGTGGCAGCCCACCGAGAAGACCACGCTGTTGCGGTAGGTGGTGGTGCCGCTGACGACGTCGTTGCGGGCGAAGACCAGGTTGGTCTGCGGGTCGGCCTCGCCGTTGGGATAGAAGTAGAAGTGGGTGAAGTGCGAGTTGAGCGAGACCAGGCTGGGCGCGGTGTTGCCGGGCGCCGGCAGCAGTTTGGCCGCGAAGTCCGGCTTCTTCCAGTTGTCGTTGACCAGGGTGGTGTCGGTGGTCACGCCGTAATCGCCGAGCGTCACGGCGATGCCAGTGGCGTTGTCGATCAGGAAGTCGTAGCCGGTGACCAGGGCCCCGCCGGCGTTGATGGTCCGCAGCGTGGAGCCGGCGCGTGAGATGTTGATCTGGGCCAGGATCGCGGCGCGGATCTCGTCCGGCGTCTCCACCAGCCGGCCCAGGCCGAGCTGCGGCAGGTACAGCTCGCGGCCCTTGAAGCGGATCGGGATCAGGCCGGCGTAATAGTCGTCGGACAGGAAGTAGCGCAGGCCCAGCGAGCCGCTCAGCTCCTGGGTGGCGGCCACCGGCGCATACAGGCGCTCGTTGGCGATGACGGCCTCGTCGCGGACGCGGCGCTGCGGGATGACGCGGTCGTCGCCCACCAGCACCAGATACTCCAGGTTGGGGTAGGCGCGCGCCTGGTTGTAAAGCATGGCCTTGATGCTGGTGGCCACGAAGTTGGCGGCCAGCGGGTTGCCGGGCTGGGCATCCCAGATGGCGTAGGTGTCGCTGATGACGTTGCCCGGCACCCCCAGGGCGGAGACGTCGGCCAGGTCCACGACCACGGCCGGCAGGCCTTCATTGGCCAGGGTGGCCGTCAGCAACTGCACCGGCGCCGTCAGCGTAATGGCGTAGGTGCCGGCGCCGTAGTAGTGATCGATGCGCGCGCTGTTGACCACGATCAGGGTGCGGATGGCGGGGTCTTTGACGGGCACCGGGTAGTTGGTGAAGACCGTGGCCGTGATGGGCGGGTAGGGGTCCACCGGGCCGCTGATGGAGGCCGAGAACGTGAAGGTGGTCCCCAGGGCATCCTTGTTGTTGGGCACCACCACGGCATAGTAGTTGCCGGCCAGCTCGTGCACGTTGTAGGCGATCACCTCCGGCTGGGTCCCGGGCTTGGCCGAGAGCGCCACCAGATTGCCCACGTTCTCGTTCTTGCCGATGTCGCTGATCTGGCCGATGTCCGAGATCTGGCCGATGTCTGAGATCTGGCCGATATCGCTGATCTGGCCGATATCGCTGATCTGGCCGATGTCCGAGATCTGGCCGATATCGCTGATCTGGCCGATATCGCTGATCTGGCCAATGTCCGAGATCTGGCCGATGTCCGAGATCTGGCCGATATCGCGCACCTGGCCGGTCTCCTCGTCCACGGTGGGCGCGAAGAGCAGCAGGTTGTAGTCCGCGGTCATCCCAGACAGCCGGACGGTGAGGGTGGAATCAGGCTCGGCCACCCGCACCTTGAACCAGGCCGGCTTGGTGGAGCCGGTGAGCGGGATGGTGCTCGTGATCGGCACGTCCGGCACCACCGGCGGGCTGTCCACGCGCGGGTTGTCCACCACCTGGAAAGCGCCGATATCGCAGCGGGCGGAACTGCGCGGGAAGCCGCGCTGGTCCTGGGCCGGGCACGCGCCGGCGGCCACATCGCCGCCGCCGATGGCAGGGCTGCCGACGCGCAGGGCGTGGGTGGGCGTGGGGCCGCCGTAGTTCTTGAGCGGGTCCAGACGGGGCAGGGTGTCCGGCTGGTCGTTCTGGGCGGCGCTCAGGTTGCACGAGGCGTCGGTGGCCAGGTTGTAGCCGTTGGAGACGATGACGCCGGAGTTGGCCGGGACATGGCAGTTGGTGATCCCCAGCTGCGGCAGGGCCACGATGGTGTTGTGCAGCTCCACGCGCGCCGCGCTGGCGCTGCCCACGTTCGAGATCGAGTAGCCGTTGAAATCGGCCACCGTGTTCTGGAAGAAGGTGGTGTTGGAGACCACGGCCAGGCCGGCGTTGTGCAGGCC
>JAEURL010000514.1 GCA_016789165.1 Anaerolineales bacterium
TGCAGGCCGGCCGGCTCGTCTTCGCCAACCCGGCGTTGGCCCGGCTGCTGGGGGCCGCTGACCCCGCCGACCTGGTGGGCCGGCCGGCCCAGGACTTTGTCGATCCGGAGACCTGGCCGGTCACCCAGGAGCGGCTGGCCCGCATCGCGGCCGGCCAATCCATCCTGACGCCCATCCTCAATCGCTACCGCCGGCTGGACGGCCAACTTGTGGACGTGGAGGTCACCGGCGTGCCCTCCACCCACCAGGAGCAAGGCGCGGCCCAGGTGATGGTGCAAGACGTGACCGAACGCCGGCGGGCGGAGGCGGCGCTGCGCGAGAGCGAGGCCCGCTACCGGCTGTTGGCCGAACACATGGCCGACGTGGTCTGGCTGCTGGATGTAGACACTCAGCGCTTCAAGTATGTCAGCCCGTCGGTGACCGGCCTGCTCGGTTACAGCGTGGCGGAGGTGCTGAGCCGAACGCTGACGGACCTGATCTCAGACGCCTCGCTGGACCTGATCCGCACCGCGCTGCCGGAGCGTTTGGCGGCCTTCCAGGCCGGCGACCCGGCGGCCGTGACCCAGCGGCACGAGGTGGAGCAGCTCCGCCAGGATGGCTCCCCGGTCTGGACGGAAGTGCTCACCACCGTGCTGTGGAACGAGGCCGGCGGCCTGGACGTGCTGGGGGTCTCGCGCGACATCGTCGAGCGCAAGCGGGCCGAGGCCGCGCTGCGCGAGAGCGAGGCCCGCTACCGCGGGCTGTTCGAGCACATGCTGGATGGCGTCGCCTATTGCCGGATGATCTTCGCGGCCGGCCTCCCGCAGGACTGGATCTACCTAAAGGTCAACCCGGCCTTTGAGGCCCTCACCGGCCTGCGCGGGGCGGAAGGCCGGCGCGTCAGCGAAGTCATCCCTAACATCCGCGCGACCGACCCGAACCTGTTCGAGATCTATGGCCGGGTGGCGCTGACCGGGCATCCGGAGCGCTTTGAGACCTATGTGGCGGCCCTGGAGATGTGGTTCGACGTGCACGTGTTTAGCCCGGAGCGCGAGCACTTCGTGGCCGTGTTCGACGTTATCACCGAGCGCAAGCGGGCCGAGGCCGCGCTGCGCGAGAGCGAGGCCCGCTACCGCAACCTGATCGATCACGCCCCGGACGCCATCTTCATTAACCGGGACAACCGGATCGTGCTGGTCAACGCCGCCGCCCTGCGGCTGTTCGGGGCGGCCGCGCCGGCCCAGTTGCTGGGCCGCGCGCCGTACGACCTGTTCCACGCCGACGACCACGCCGCCATCCGCGAGCGCATCCGCCGCCTGGTGGAGCTGGCCGAGCCGGCCCTGCCGCGCGAGGAGCGCATTGTGCGCGTAGACGGCGGCGTGGTGGACGTGGAGGTCTCGGCCGCGCCCTTCCAAGACCAGGGCCTGCCCGCCATCCACGTCATCCTGCGCGACATCACCGAGCGCAAGCGGGCGGCGGAGGAACTGCGCCAGGCTCAGGACCTGACGCAGCTGGCGCTGGGGGCCGGCGAGATCGGCATCTGGCGCAATGACCTGACCACGGGCCAGGTGTACTTGGATAAGCGCGCGCGCGCCCACTACGGGGTGGATCGATCTGAGCTGCCGCTGGCCGGCATCTTGGAGCGCGTCCATTCCGCCGACCGGGAGCGCCTGGCGCAGGAGATCACGGCCGCCACGGCGCCCACCAGCAGCGGACGGTTCGCCACCGAGTACCGGGTGGTGCACCCAGATGCCAGCGAGCACTGGCTCGCGGTGGGCGTCCGGGTCTGGTTCGAGGGCACCGGCCCTGAGCGGCGCGCTACCATGGGCTTTGGAACTTCCCAGGACATCACCGAGCGCAAACGCCAGGCGGCCGCCAGCGAGCGGCAGCTGGCCATGCTCGACGCGCTGTACACCCAGGCCCACCAATTGGCCCAGACCCTGGATCCGGTCCAGGTGGCGGCCTCGGTGGTCCGCCAGTGCGGGGAAACCTTTGGCGCGCGCCTGGCTTGGCTGGGCGTGGCCGAGCCGGACGGGCGGGTGGAGGTGCTGGCGCACTTCCCGCTCGAAGATGATTACCCGCGCCAGGTGCGCGTGCGCTGGGACACGGCGCCGGAGGGCTTCGGCCCCACCGGCCGCGCGCTGCGCGAACGCGCGCCCGTCATTTCCACGGACCTGGAGGCCCCAACCTACGCGGTCTGGCGGTCGGCCACGGCCCAGCGCGGTTTCCGCGCCAGCGCCGCCTTCCCGCTGGTGAGCCGCGAGCAGCCGCTGGGCGCGCTCAACCTGTACAGCGACCAGCCGGATTTCTTCTCGGCGGAACGGGTGGCCCTGTTTCAGGCCTTCGCCCAGCAGGCGGCGGCGGCCCTGGCCAACGCCCGGCTGTTCCAGGCGGTGAGCGAGCAGCGCGAGCAGCTGCGCGGGCTGGCGGCGCGCGTGGCCGAAGTGGAAGAGTCCGAGCGGCGCAGCCTGGCGCGGGAACTGCACGACCGCGTGGGCGCCAACCTGACGGCCCTGAACATCAGCCTGACCATCGTGCGCGGCCGGCTCTCGGCCGAGACCCTGGCCGTGGCCGGCCCGCGCCTGGACGACGCGCTCACCCTGCTGCAGGAGACGATGGTGCAGGTGCGCGACGTGATGATGGACCTGCGGCCCTCGGTGCTGGACGACTACGGCCTGCTGGCGGCCCTGCGCTGGTACGCCCAGCAGCTGGGCCGGCGCTCCGGGCAGACCGTGCTCGTGGCCAACGCCGGGGCCGAGCCGCGCCTGCCGGCCGCCGCCGAGACGGCGCTGTTCCGCGTGGCGCAGGAGGCGCTGACCAATGTGATCAAGCACGCCCGCGCGGCCCAGGCCGAGGTGCGCCTGGAGACCGACGCCGGCCGGGCGCGGCTGGTCATCGCCGATGACGGCGTGGGCTTTGACCCCGGCCTGCGCCGGGGCGGCTGGGGGATGGTGAACATGCGCGAGCGGGTGGAGGCCGTCGGGGGCCGGCTGCACGTGGAGTCCCAGCCGGGCCGGGGCGCCATGATCACGGTTGAGGTAGACCTATGACGATCCGGATCCTGCTGATCGACGATCATGCCGTGATGCGCGACGGTTTGCGGGCCCTGCTGGAGGCGGACTCCGAGCTGCGCGTGGTGGGCGACGCCGCCGATGGGCGCGAGGGCGTGCGCCAGGCGCAGGCCCTGCGGCCGGACGTGGCCATCGTCGATATCGCCATGCCGGGGCTGAACGGCGTGGAGGCCGCGCGCCAGATCGGCGAGAGCTGCCCGGAGACGCGCGTGATCATGCTGTCGATGTACAGCGCGGCCGAATACGTCTACCGCGCCCTGCAGGCCGGGGCGCGCGGCTACCTGCTGAAGGAGTCGGCCGGCCCCTCGGTGGTGGAGGCGGTGCGCGCCGTCTACAGCGGCCGGCGCTACCTCAGCCCGGCGCTGTCGGAGACGGTCCTGGACGAGTACGTGCGCCAGCGCGCCAAACAGGATCCGCTCAGCCTGCTTAGCCAGCGCGAGCGCGAGGTGCTGCAGCTGCTGGTGGAGGGCAAATCCAGCGCCGAGATGGGCGCGCTGCTGGGGCTCTCGTCGAAGACGGTGGAGACCTACCGCAGCCGGATCATGGAGAAGCTCGGCATCGACAATGTGCCCGGCCTGGTGAAGTTCGCCCTGCAGCACGGCCTGACGACGCTGGAATAGCGCCGGCGCGCCCCTGACCAAAAACCCCAACTGCCGGTAGTATTGCGGCCCATGCTGGCTCTCCTCCTGGACCTGGCGATGCGGGCCGGCGCCGCCGGCCTGGGATTCTGGCTGATCGGCGCCGCCGTGCTCTCGGCGCTGCGGACCTTTGTGCTGCCGCGCTCCGCCCCGGACCCGATCACGCGCGGCGTGTTCCGGGTGGTCCGGCTGCTCTTTCACCTGCGCGTCAAGCGGCTGCGCACCTTCGCGGCCCAGGACGCCGCGCTGGCCATGTACGCGCCGGCCAGCCTGCTGGCTATGCCCATGGCGCTGCTGACCCTGGTGACCCTCGGCTACGCGGCCGTGTTCTGGGCGCTGGGCGTCCGCCCGTTCTTCGCCGCCTTCCTGGAGAGCGGCTCCTCCCTGCTCACCCTGGGCTTCATTCCGCCCACCCAGACCCCGTTCATCGCCGTGCTCTCCTTCTCGGAGGCGGCCTTGGGCCTGACGCTGGCGGCGCTGCTGATCTCCTATCTGCCCACCATGTACTCGGCCTTCTCGGCCCGCGAGACGCTGGTGAACCTGCTGGAGACCCGCGCCGGCGCGCCGCCCTCGGCCGTCTACCTGTTCGAGCTGGCCTACCCGCTCGGCCGCATGGATCACTTGGTCGACCTGTGGCGCGAGTGGGAGATCTGGTTCTCGCAGTTGGACGAGACCCACACCTCGCTGCCGGCCCTGGCCTTCTTCCGCTCGCCGCAGCCGCACCATTCCTGGATTACGGCCGCCGGCGCGATCCTGGACGCCGCCGCCCTGTATCAATCGACGCTGGGGTACACGCCCCAGCCGCAGGCCGGCCTGTGCATCCGCGCCGGTTACCTGGCCCTGCGCCACATCTGCGATTACTTCGCCC
>JAEURL010000525.1 GCA_016789165.1 Anaerolineales bacterium
CCTCCTTGGGCTCGTCGGAATTATCCGTGAGAGAGGCTTCTGGCACGCTTCTTGCTCCTTCAATATCGCTAAAGCCGGCCAGGCGCACCCAACCACGCCGACGAAATTCGCAAGGTCCACAGGACCAACCCTGGTTTGTACCATATCTGGCCCGGGACGCAAATGCGTTGGCCGGGAAACGAGACGAGCCGGGGCTGACAGGGTATAACCTGGGCCGCAACTCACTGATAGATGGTACTTCCTATGGGGTTACTTCCAAACATTATACTAACTCAAGAGGGTGAGTCAACGAGTTTTGGTTAGAAATCGGCTGTGAAGGCCAACTCTCCGGGCTATTCCTCCGCTGTTCCGCCCGCTGACTGCGTGAGCCGCATCCGACAGTAGCTTTGGTAGCGGGAGGCCGCCATTGAGCCGGCCTCGACCG
Organism: Anaerolineales bacterium; assembly: GCA_016789165.1. Taxonomy (GTDB): domain Bacteria; phylum Chloroflexota; class Anaerolineae; order Anaerolineales; family UBA6663; genus SpSt-583. Next base: position 425 of record JAEURL010000525.1, read on the forward strand.
CGGCGCGGACCGCGCAGCCGGGCTCGTTTAGGTGAGTACAGTTGTTGAAGGTGCAGAGCGCCACCAAGGGCCGCATCTCCACAAAGTAACCATCCAGCTCTTCCGGCTCGATATCCCACAAGGCCAGCGCCCGCATGCCGGGGGTATCGGCCACGAAGCCGCCCTCGGCCAGCGGCAGAAGCTCAGAGTAAACCGTGGTGTGGCGCCCTTTTTGAGTGGCGCGGGAGATGGTTTGCGCCCGCAGGCCCAGGCCGGGCTGGACGGCGTTCAGCAAGCTGGATTTGCCCACCCCCGACGGCCCGGCCAGCACGGACAGCCGGCCGTGTAAGCGCTGCCGCAGTTCGTCAACGCCGGTCCCCAGCCGCGCCGACGTGTAAAGCACCGGATACCCGAGGGGCGGGTAAAGGCCGAATAAGGCTTCCGCCTGGGCCGGGGATGTCAGGTCTGACTTATTGGCACAGATCACGGCCGGCAGCCCGGCCGCCTCGGCCATCACCAGGAAACGGTCCAAGGCCCCTAACCGCGGCGCCGGCTCCGCGCAGGCGAAGACAAACACCACCTGGTCCGGGTTGGCGATGATGACCTGGGCCCGCTCCTGGGCGGCGGCGCGTTGACCGGAGCGGCCATGGCCGGTGGGCGCCTGGCGGGCCAGCACGCTGTGGCGCGGCTGCACCGCCTCGATCATGCCTTTCCCATCCGCCTGCAGCGAGAGCGTGACCTGATCGCCAATGGCGGCCAGGTCCGCATTCCGGCGTTGGTGTTTCAGCCGGCCCCGCAGATGGCAGACCACGGTCTGCCCGGCCGAGGTGAGGACGGTGAAGAAGCCGCTCTGGGCCCGAATGATGATGCCGGAGAGATGGTGGGTCACACGCTTATGGTGCAGGCGTCGGGGTGGGCGTCACGGAGGACGCGGGGGTGAGGCCGCCGGCCACGCCGAAATCGGTCTCCCAGGGCAGCAGGGTGGCCGGCCGGCCGAGGAAATACAGCTCCACGATCCGGCGGAACAAGGGCGCGGCCACGTCGGAGCCCTCGCCGCCGTTCTCCACGATCACCACGCCGGCAATGTCAGGCCGGTCGGGCTGCTCGGCCTCCGTGTAGCCCGCGAACCACGAGTGCGGCAGGCCGGCATTGTTCTGGGCCGTGCCGGTCTTGCCGGCCACCGGGATGCCCAGGTTCAGAAAGCGATGGCGGGCGGTGCCGCCCGGCTCGCTGGTGACGGCGTGCAGGCCCTCGCGGATGGCCTGCAACTGGTCGGCGGCCAGGGGCAGCTGCCCGTTGACGATCGGCTGAAACGTGTAGGTCGGCTCGCCGCCGGGCGGCGCGATCTTCTGGACCAATTGCGGCCGGTACAAGGTGCCGCCGTTGCGCACCGCCGCGATCATCTCGGCCACTTGCAGCGGGGTCACCAGCACGTACCCCTGGCCGATGCCCATGTTCACACTGTCGCCGGGCCGCCAGGCGTCGGCGTAGGTGCTCTGCTTCCAGGCCGGGTCCGGCACCAGGCCCGGCGCCTCGGCCACCTGGCCGACCTGGGTGAAGGCCCCCAAACCGAACTGGCGCGCCACCTGCGGCAGGAAATCCGGGTTGAAGCCGTCCAGGTCCAACGCGATGGTGTAGAAATACGGGTTGCAGGAGGTCTGCAGGGCCTGGACCAGGGTGATCTTGCCCGGCGGTTTGATGTTGGTGCCGTAGGTCCAGTTGTACTTGAGCGCGCTCGGGCCGAGGCCGTTCCAGACGTTGCCGCAGTTGACGACGGTCTCGCGCGTGTACAGGCCGGAGAGCATGGCCGCGCCCATCACCGGGATCTTGAAGACCGAGCCGGGCGGGTAGGCGCTTTGCGTGGCGCGGTTGAGCAGGCGGTTGTCCGGGTCGGCCAGCACCTCGGCCAGCTGGGCGCTGTTGGGGTTGGTGGGGTCAAACAGGTTCGGGTCGAAGGTGGGGCTGGAGGCCATGGCCAGGACCGCGCCGGTGGCCGGGTCCAGGATGATGATCGCGCCGCGGAAGCCGGCCAGCGCCTGCTGAACGGCCAGCTGCAAGTCGCGGTCGAGGGTGGTGGTGATGGCCTGGGCCGGCTGGCGCTGGCGCTCGGCCAGCGGGACAGCGCGCCCATCCGGGAAGACCACACTCAACGTGCCGCCGCGGCTGCCGGCCAGGTAGGCCTCGCCCCAGGCCTCCAGGCCGGCCTGCCCAACGCGCTCGTCGCCGGTGTAACCCAAGGCCTGATACTCGGCGAGCCGCTCGGGCGGGACGGCGCCCAGATAGCCCACCACCTGCGGGGCCGCGCCCCCCAACGGATAGAAGCGGGTCGGGTAGTTGCGCAAGATCAGACCCGGCAGCTGGTTGAGCGCGGCCAGGTGGGCCTGCACGTCGTTGGCGTTGGCCTCGCCCAGCGGCACATACCAATCCGGCCGCGCGTCCGCATACTTGGCGCGCAGCGCCTCCGGGCTTTGGCCCAGCAGCGGCGCGACCGCGGCCAGCAGGGCGGCCTCATCCTGGATCAACCCCGGCTGCACGCCGATGGCCACGGCTTCGCCCTGGACCGCCAGGCCCAGGCCGTTCCGGTCGTAGATGTTGCCGCGCGCCGGGAAAGAGGCCTGCACCGAGAGCGTCCCGCCGCCGGCCATCTCCGGCAGGATCAGGCCGTCCGTCCAGGCCACGGCCCAGCCGCCGCCCGTATAGACGAGAGGCATCGTGATCCGGCGCGTAATCTCGCCGAACAGGGCCGAGCGCACCGTGACCTCGAAGAGCACGCTGGCGTTCGTCCCGCTCTTGAGCGTGTTGAAGGTCTGGGTCTGGATGGCGGTCACGGCGGCGGTGCCGGCCAGGTCCAGGTAGCGGGCCTGAAAATCAGCCGGCGCCACGGCGTCCTGGCTGAGCGGCGAGAGCAGCGAGTACATGCCGGCGTAATCGCCGCGCTCCCAGGCGCTCAAGAAGGTCTGGGCCGTGCCCAGCGGATCCGGCGTGGCCAGGGTGGCGGTGGGCGCGGCCGGCGTCAGGGTGGGGGGCGGCTGCAGCGCGGAACAGGCGGCGAGAAGGCAGACCAGCAACCCCAATGGCCAATGGCCCAGGCGCGCGGCGGCCGGCCGGCGCCCGGCCGAGCGGGGGCGGGGAGGATGGGAGGTGGTCATTTACACGGGTTCGTTGAGGAGGCGCTCAAACACCGGGCAGGCGTACGGAATGAAGGCCTGGCACTCGGCCGGCAGGTCGGTGAGCGCGTCCAGGCCCAGCCGGCGCAGACGCCGCAGCAGGTGGCAGAGCGGCAGGCCCATGACGTTGGCGAAGCAGTCCACGAAGGCGGCCCGGTCCACGGGCTGGAAGGCCGGATGCTGGATGGCGTAGGCGCCGGCCTTGTCCAGCGGATCGCCGGTGGCCACGTAGGCCTCCAGTTCGGCGGCGCTGTAGGCCCGCATCGGCACCCGGGAGCGGGCCAGATCGGTGAAGGCCTGCCCAGTCACGGTATCCAGCACGGTGATGGCCGTCAGTACGATGTGCTCGCGGCCGCGCAGCTGCGTCAGCATGGCCCGGGCCTCGGCGGCGTCGCCGGGCTTGTTGAGAATCTGCCCATCGATGACCACGGTGGTGTCCGAGCCGATGACGAGCGCGCCCGCCGGCGCGGCGTGGGCCGCGCTGCGCGCTTTCAACTCGCTCAGCCGGCGGACGAAGGCCTCCGGGGCCTCGCCCGGCAGCGGCGTCTCGTCGGCGTTGGCGGCGAGGGTGGTGAAGGTCCAGCCGGCCAGGGCCAGCAGTTGCCGCCGGCGGGGCGAGGCGGACGCTAAAAGGAGGGGACGCATGGGAGTTCATTCTATATCAACTTATAATGCGCGTTGGGGCCGGGAGTTTGGACCTGGCCGCCGGGCGAGGCCGCGATGCGTTTTGATATCTTCACGCTGTTCCCCGAAATCTGCACGCCCTATCTGAACGAGTCGATCCTGAAGCGCGCCCAGGCGGCCGGCCTGGTGGAAGTGGCCGTGCACAACCCGCGCGATTACACCGAGGACAAGCACCGGGTGACGGACGACCTGCCGTACGGCGGCGGCGGCGGGATGGTGATGAAACCGGAGCCGATCTTTGCGGCGGTGGAAGCGGTCTTGGGCATACGGGCGGCGGGCCAGGATGACCCCGGCGTCCCTATCGTCCTCCTCACCCCTCAGGGCCGGCCGTTCACGCAAGCGGTGGCGCAGGAACTGGCGCGGCACCCGCGCCTGGCCCTGATCTGCGGCCGCTACGAGGGCTTTGACGAGCGCATCCGCCAGCACCTGGCCACGGACGAGATCTCCATCGGCGATTACGTGCTGACCGGCGGAGAGCTGGGGGCGCTGGTGATCGTGGACGCGGTGGCGCGCCTGCTGCCGGGCGTCCTGGGCGACCCGACTGGCGCCGAGGATGACTCGTTCGCATCCGGCCTCCTGGAATATCCGCACTACACGCGGCCGGCCGAGTTCCGCGGCTGGACGGTGCCGGAGGCGCTCTTGAGCGGCGACCATGCCCGCATCGCCCAGTGGCGCCGGCGGGAAGCCCTGCGCCGGACCTTTCTGCGCCGGCCGGATCTGCTGTTCAACCTGGAGCTGTCTGAGGCCGACAAGCGCTGGCTCGGCCAGGTGGCGGAGGAGATCGTGGCGACGCGGCCTGCCTCTTGAAGGGCCGCCCGGCGACTTCATTATCGGGCGGCGCCCCCAGCCGGAAATGCACCCGGTCCCGGTTGGGCGTTGACGGTCGGCCCCGGCGGGGAGATAATCGGACCTAGACATGGTGATTTACCGGGCCGCGGGGGGGGCCGGCCCGGAGTTGAACCTTGGGCGGACCGATTAAGTAATATACCAATACCTTGCGATCACCCTGCCTATGAGCACTGCTGACACCGCTACCATCCTGCGTCTGCAAGCCGGCAACCTGGAAGCTCTGGGCGAGCTGTACGATCGCTACCGCCTAATCGTGTACCACACGGCCCTGGCCATCACGCGCGACCCGGACGTGGCCGACGACATCCTGCAGGAGGCCTTCCTGCGCCTGCACACCTACGCGGCCAGTGTGAAGTCGGAGCTGCCCCTGGCGCCCTGGCTGTACCGGGTGACCATCAACCTGAGCTACACCTGGTTCTCGCGCCGGCGCTGGCTGGCGCCGCTGGACGAGTTTTTGGAGAAGCTCACCGGGCCGGCCCGGCATCACCCGGAGCCGGCCGCCGAACAGCGCGATGCGCACGAGGCCATGCAGCGCGCAATCGATGCCCTGCCTTTCAACCAACGGGTGGTCGTCGTCCTGCACTATCTGAACGACCTCAGCCTGCAAGAGATCGCCGAGATCCTCAAGTGCCCGGTCGGAACCGTGAAGTCCCGCTTGTACTATGCGCGGGAGACCCTGCGCCAGAAACTCGAGGGCAGCGCGTTCTCGCCCGAGGTGGCTTATGAATTTACGCGGTAAGAGCGTCACCCTCCTGGACCACGCCATCCGCCACAGCCTGCTGCGGCGGGTGGAGCGCCTGGGAGGGGGAGCGCCGCGCCCGGAGGCCCGCCGCCGGCTGCTGCAAGAGGCCGCGGTGCGGGCCAACTCCCACCGCTGGCCGGCGCTGTTCCTGGATATCTATCCAGCGCGCGGCGCAGTCGGGTTCGCGGGCGTCGAGATCGCCTTCGGCTGGCGCGAGCTGGCCCTGGTGCATGCCTTCCGGCCTGCCGGTGTGTTTGGGCCGTTCTCCAGCCAGATGCGCTGATGCCGGGCAGCGCCCTGCTGCGCGTGGACGGCCTGACCCCGGCCGCCCGGTCGCCCTCCAACTCCCCTCCGCCCTTCGCCAATCTGACCTGGCAGGTAGCCCCGGCCGAGCAAG
>JAEURL010000549.1 GCA_016789165.1 Anaerolineales bacterium
AGCGGTCGCGCAGGCCGCGCAGCATCTGGATGGTGTCGTCCACATTCGGCTCGTCCACATAGACGGGCGCGAAGCGGCGCTCCAGGGCCGGGTCCTTCTCGATGTGCTTGCGGAACTCGTCCAGTGTGGTGGCGCCGATGCACTGCAGTTCGCCGCGCGCCAGGGCCGGCTTGAGCATGTTGCTGGCGTCCATGGCGCCCTCGGCGCTGCCGGCGCCGACGATGCTGTGCATCTCGTCGATGAACAGGATGATGTCGCCTGAGCTGGCGGTGACCTCGTTCAGCACCGCCTTCAGCCGCTCCTCGAACTCGCCGCGGAAGCGCGAGCCCGCGATCATGGCACCCAGGTCCAACTGGTGGACGCGCTTGCCGCTCAGGATCTCGGGTACGTCGTTGTCGGCGATCTTCTGGGCCAGCCCTTCCACGATAGCGGTCTTGCCCACGCCGGCCTCGCCGATCAGCACCGGGTTGTTCTTGGTGCGCCGGCTGAGCACCTGGATGACGCGCAGGATTTCGCTGTCGCGCCCGATGACGGGGTCCAGCTTGCCGGCCTTGGCCATGGCGGTCAGGTCGCGTGAGTACTTCTCCAGGGTGCGGTAGCGGGTCTCGGCCTGCGGGTCGGTGACGCGCTGGCCGCCGCGGATGTCTTTGACCGCGTCCAGGACGCGCTCCTTGGTCACGCCGGCCTCGGCCAGGATGCGGGCCACGGCCGTGTTGCGCTCGGAGAGGATGGCCAGGAAGAGGTGCTCGGTGGAGATGTACTCGTCCTTGAGCCGGCCGGCCTCGTCGTTGGCCAGGTCCACGATGCGCTTGACGCGCGGGGTGATGAAGACCTGGCCGGTGCCGCCCGAGCCGTACACGGCGCCGCGCGGCGAGGCGCGCAGCACGTCGTCCAGCCGGCGGCGGATGAATTCCTGGTCCACGCTCATGCGCTCCAGGATCTGCGGGATCACGCCCTCCGGCTGCTCCAGCAGCGCCAGCAGGATGTGCTCGGTGTCCACCTGGGTGTGGCCGTAGCGCTGCAGGATCTCGTAGGCGCGGGCCGCGGCATCCTGGGCGCGCTCGGTGAAACGATCAAAACGCATCATAGTTGCGGTCCTTTAGACGAAAGCCGGCGGACGAAAGCGGCGGCGGTGAGCGGCGCCCGTTTTCGTCCAGCGTCATGCGTCGTTGGCGGCACCCAAAACCTGCCGCGTCACCGTGATCTCGAACACGGCGCTGTAGTCGGCGTCCGTGGTGATGTCCCAGTCGAACTTGTCCTTGAACTTGCGCACCACGGCGGGGGAAGGGGTCACGCGGCGGGCCGTGCCCTCCACCACCAAGGGCTGATCGCCGTCTTCCAAAGCCAGGGCGACACGGGGGTTGGCTTGCAAGTTGCGGGCCTTGACGCTCTCCGGCCCGGTGCAGATGTACCAGCGCCCGGCGTCGACGACAAACCAGATCGGCACCAGGTGCGGGCGCCCGTCCGGCCGCACGGTGGCCAGCCAGATGTTGCGGGCGCTCTCCAGGCGGCCGGCGGTGGGCGAAGCCGAGGTCATCGCGAAGATTATACTGCGAGTCCCCGCCGCCTCGAACAAAAGTATAGCCGGCCGCGCATTAGAGGACTATATACGGGCCGGCCTGCCGGAACGGTTAGGGCCGGCCCGGACCGCCGGCTAGTACGAGAACTCCCCGGCCTGTTCGCCGTTCACCCAGACCGTGTAGGCGCCGGCCGGCAGCCCGTTCAGGGGCACGGCCTGCTCGAAGCTCTCCAGCACCTGAATGCAGGCCATGGCCGGGTCCACCACCGAGTAGACGCTCACCTCGATCCGGCCCTGGGCATCCGGCGCGGCCACGCTGACGCGCAGTTGGTGGCAGGGCGTGGGCAGCGTGCCGGCCAGCGCCAGCGAGACCTGCGGCGGGTAGCTCTCCCGCATCAGCAGTTGGACCGACTCCACGAAGGCCGTGTCCCGGCTCAGCGCCGCGTCGCCCGGCTGCGGCGCGTAGCCGGGCGTGGGCGCCGGCTCTGGCGCGCTGCCGGGCGGCTGAGGGGTGGCCGAGACGGGCTGATCGGGCGGCGTGGTGGGCGCGGCGGCCGGTGGTTCGGCCGGCAGCGCGACCGGCGCGCAGGCCGCCAGGCCGAGCGATAGGCTGAGGGTGGCTAGTAATAGACAGGTACGCATCGTCGTTCCTCCACAAGCTTCTCTATATGGGACGCTGGGACGGCGGGCTTGGTTTCCGGCCCGGGTAAAATACGGCCCATGAGCGAACAGCCCGTTTATGTCCCCGGCCGGCTTTCGCCCGCCAATGTGGACCGGGCGCGCGCCCTCCTGCGCTGGGCGTTTGGGATCTTCGCCGATCTGGAGGTGCGCGGGCGCGAGCACCTGCCGGCCGGCGGCTGTCTGGTCTGCCCCAACCACCTCAGCCGCTTCGATGCGCCGCTGGTCTACTGCCTGCTGCCGGGCCGGCCGGTGACGGCCTTCGCCGCCGATACCTACCGGGCGCAGCCGTTCTTCCGCCTCTTCATCCAGCAGGTGGATACGATCTGGGTCCACCGCGGCGCCATCGGGCCGTCCACGCTGAAATACGCCTGGCAGGCCCTGCGCGCCGGCCGCTCCCTGGGCCTGGCCCCGGAGGGCACGCGCAGCCTCACCGGCGCCCTGCAGCCGGGCAAGCCGGGCGCGGCCGCGCTGGCCGCCGCCGCGGGCGCGCCCATCGTCCCGGTGGCCATCACCAACACCGAGCACCTCGGCGCGGCCATGCGCAGCCTGCGCTGGCTGGGGCGGGACCGGCTGCGTCTGACCGTGACCTTTGGCCGGCCGTTCACGCTCCCGCCGATCGAACGCCACGAGCGTGCCGAGAAACTGGATGAGTACACGGCCGAGATCATGTGCCGAATTGCGGCCCTGCTCCCGGCCCACTACCACGGCGTCTATGCCGGCCACCCCCGCCTGGCCGCGCTCCTGGCCGAGGCCTGAGCCGGCCGGCCCTGCAACCAAGGTCCGGCGGCCGCGTATTATTCTCCAGAATACGCTCATTCAGGAGAAACACCCATGCGCCGCCTGTTCATTGTCATCATGGTCCTGGCCCTGGCCGCCCTGGCCTGCGGGCCCAGCCTGCCGAACATTGATCTCCCCATCACCCGCATCACGCCCGGTCCCACCGAAACCCTCACGATTGCCGAGGCGCAGCCGGAGGGCGAGGCCGTGGCCGAAGTCACCCTGGAGGTCGGGGCCGGCAACCTGAAGCTGGCCGGCGGCGGCGATGGCCTGGTCTCGGGCACGGTCGAGTACAACGTGGCCGAGTGGAAGCCCGAGATCAAGCGCGACGGCAACGCCCTCAGCATCACCCAGGGCTTCAACAAGGATAAGTTCGGGATTCCGGAGGGGGACCTGATCAACAAGTGGGACCTGCGCCTGGGCAGCACGCCGCTGGAGCTGACCGTGAACGCCGGCGCCTATGAGGGCCAGGTGGATCTGAGCGGCGTGAAGCTGCGCCGGCTGGAGTTCAACGATGGCGCCAGCACCAACACCGTGACGTTTGACGAGGCCAATCCGGAAGAGATGCCGCTGCTCAAGTACCCCACCGGCGCCTCCACGGTGACGCTGAACGGCCTGGCCAACGCCAACTTCACCGAGATGTCGTTCGAGGGCGGGGCCGGCACCTACACCCTGGACTTCTCGGGCGAGCTGCAGCGCGACGCCCGCGTCAGCATCCGGGCCGGCGTGTGCACGCTCACCATCCGCGTGCCGGCGGGCACCCAGACGGAGGTCACCAAGTCCGGCGCGGTGACGTCGGTGAAGACCGAGGGCACCTGGACCTCCAGCGGCGACACCTACGCGATCAAGGGCAGCGGCCCGGTGCTGAAGATCGACGTTGACATGGGCGTGGGCACGCTGAACCTGATCAGCAAGTAAGCGCCCGCTTAAAATCGAACCGCCCGGCTTCAGGCCGGGCGGTTTTGATTCCAAGGCGCGTCAGGCGCTGGGCGGCGCCTGCATGGCCGCATCGCCGTACAGCTTGCGGTGCACCACGCTCAGCGCCCGCACCTGTTCCTCGGCGTGGTACGACGAGCGCACCAGCGGCCCGCACTCGGCCCACTTGAAGCCCAGGCCCAGCGCGTACTCCCTGATCTCCTGGAACTCCTCCAGCGTGTAGTAGCGCTCGATCGGCAGATGCTTGCGCGAGGGCTGCAGGTACTGGCCGATGGTCAGGATGTCCACGCCCCAGGAGCGCAGGTCGGCGATGACGGCCTTGACCTCGTCCAGCTCCTCGCCCAGGCCCAGCATCAGGCCGCTCTTGGTGAGCACCTCCGGGTCCAGCTCCTTGGCGTTGGAGAGCGTGGCGCGCGTCCAGGCGTAGTTGTCCTGGGGCTGGACCTTTTTGAACAGCCGCGGCACGGTCTCGACGTTGTGGTTGAGGATCTCCGGCCGGGCCTCCATGACGATCTGGAGCGCCTCGCGGCTGCCCTTGAAGTCCGGGATCAGGACCTCGATCGAGCAGCCCGGCTGCAGCTCACGGATCCGGCGGATGACCATGGCGAAGATCGGGGCGCCGCCGTCCGGGCGCTCGTCGCGGTTGACGCTGGTGATCACGGCGTGGCGCAGGTTCATGGATTTGACGGCCTGGGCCACGCGCTCCGGCTCGGTGAAGTCCAGCGGGGCGGGCCGGCCGTGCTTGATATCGCAGAAGCCGCAGGTGCGCGTGCAGACGTCGCCCATCATCAGGAATGTGGCTGTGCCGTGGCCCCAGCACTCGCCCATGTTCGGGCACATGGCCTCTTCGCAGACCGTGTGCAGGGTCTTGGAGCGCATCAGCTCGCGCAGGCGCTCGTACGTCTCGCCGCCGGGCGCGCGGACCCGGATCCAATCCGGCCGGCGCAGCGGGCGCGGCTGGGCCTGGGCCTCGTCCGGGCGGCTCAGGCGGTCACGCGTGGGTTCGGTAATGGGCATGGCAATCTCCTGGTCGAAATTCTACGCCAGAATCGGCGTTTTGTACGCTCACCCGAAAAACCGGGGAGGGCGGCGCTATAATCGGAAATTGTGCTTGGCCGCCGCCGCTGAAAGGAGCCCGCATGCAACGCGTTTCGGTTCTGGGCCTGGGCCTGATGGGCACGGGCATCGCGACCAATCTGCTCAAGGCCGGCTTCCCGCTGGTCGTCTACAACCGCACGCCGGCGAGTGCCCGGCCGCTGCTGGACCTGGGGGCGCGCTGGGCGGCCACGCCGCGCGCCGCCGCTGAAAACGCCGATGTGGTGATCAGCGTCGTCGCCGACGACACGGCCTCGCGGTCCGTGTGGGTGGGCGACGAGGGCGCGCTGGCGGCGCTGCCGGCCGGCGCCCTGGCCATCGAGTGCGCCACCCTGTCGCTGGAGTGGGTGCAGGAGTGGTACGCCCAGGTCTGGGCGCGCGGCCTGCAGGCCGTGGACGCGCCGCTGTTTGGCAGCAAGGGCGCGGCCGCCGACGGCAGCGTGGCCGTCTACGTGGGCGCCGAGCCGGCCGCCTTTGAGGCCGCCCGGCCGGTGCTGCGCGCCTTCACCGGCGCCGCCACGCGCATCGGGCCGCCCACCGCCGGCACGGTGTACAAGCTGATCAACAACATGATGAGCGGCGTGCACCTGGCCGTGCTGGGCGAGGCCATCGCCCTGGCCGAGCGGGCCGGCCTGGATATGGAGGCCGTGCGGGCCGCCATCAGCACCGGCGCCGCCAGCAGCCCGATGGTGAAGGGCCGCCTACCCCTCGTGGCCGGCCGCCAGTACACGGACGTGCATTTCGCCCTGCGCTGGATGCACAAGGACCTCAACTATGCCCTGCGCCTGGGCGAGGAGTTCGAGGTGCCGCTGCCTACGGCCAGCGCGGCGCGCGAACTGTACCGCCTGGCCCTGCTGCGCGGCCTGGGCGACCTGGACGCCGCGGCTGAGGCCGAGGTGGTGCGCGGCGCTTAGGGCCAGCCCGTCAACCAACGGCGCAGGCCGACCGCCAGGCCGGCGCTCGGCCCTGGTCTTCGCCCTGCGCCGCCTATTCACAAAGAGGAAACGCTGCTTATGAACTACCGCCGTCTGGGCAGTTCCGGCCTCAAGGTCAGCGAACTGTCATTTGGATCCTGGGTCTCGTTCAAGAATCAACTGGGCGAGGAGACCGCCCTGGAATGCATGCGCGCCGCCTACGAAGCCGGCGTCAACTTCTTCGACAACGCCGAGGGCTACGCGGCCGGCGGCTCCGAGACCTTGATGGGCGCGGCGCTGAAGAAGCTCGGCTGGCGGCGCGCCAGCTACGTCATCTCCACCAAGTTCTTCTGGGGCCTGAACGATGGGCCGAACGAGAAGAACACCCTCAACCGCAAGTACCTGCTGCAGGCCATCGACGGCTCGCTCCAGCGCCTGGGGCTGGACCACGTGGACCTGGTCTTCTGCCATCGCCCGGACCCGGACACCCCGGTGGAAGAGACCGTGCGCGCCATGCACGACATCATCACCCAGGGCAAGGCCCTGTATTGGGGCACCTCCGAGTGGAGCGCGGACCAGATCATGGCCGCCTGGCAGATCGCCGAGCGCCACCACCTGCACAAGCCGCAGATGGAGCAGCCGCAGTACAACCTGCTCTGGCGCGAGCGGGTGGAGAAGGAGTACGCCCGGCTGTACCACGAGATCGGCCTGGGGACGACCACCTTCAGCCCGCTGGCCTCCGGCCTGCTGAGCGGCAAGTACGGCGGCGGCATCCCGGCCGACAGCCGCGCCGCCCTGCCCGGCTACGAGTGGCTGCGCGACCGCATGACCGACCCCGCCCGGCTGGATAAGGTGCGGGCCCTGGAGCCCATCGCCCGCGACCTGGGCGGCACGCTGGCCCAACTGGCCATCGCCTGGTGCCTGAAGAACCCGCATGTCAGCACCGTCATCACCGGCGCCAGCCGCGTTGCCCAGGTGCACGAGAACATGCAGGCCCTGGCCCTCGTCCCTCAGTTAACGGTCGAGGTGATGGACCGGATCGAACAGGTGCTGGGCAACAAGCCGCAGTAGCCGGCGCCCGGTCAAACCACGATGCGGATCATCTTCCTCAACGTCGGCCGGCCGGAGACGCTGGAGTACTTCGGTAAAGCGGTGCCCACCGGCGGGCGCAAGCGGCCCGTGCCGGAGGCCTACCTGAGCGCCGCCGGCTTCGCCGGCGACGGCCAGGCCGACCTCAAGAACCACGGCGGCCCGGACAAGGCGGTGTGCGTCTACCCGTACGACCACTACCCCCACTGGGAGAACGCGCTGGGCGCGCCGCTCGAGCCGGGCGCCTTCAGCGAGAACCTGACCCTGGCCGGCGCGCTCGAAGCCGAGGTGGGCCTGGGCGATATCTGGCAGGTGGGCGGGGCGCGCGTACAGGTGAGCCAGCCGCGCATCCCGTGCGGCAAGCTGGCCGGCAAGCGCGGGCACAAGGAGCTGCCGGAGCTGATCCACGCCAACGGCTTCAGCGGCTTTTATCTGCGCGTGCTGGCCGAGGGGCTGGTGCGCGCCGGCGAGGCCGTGAGCGTGGTGGAGCGCCACCCGGCCGGCGTCACCATCCAGTTCGTCAATGAACTGCTCTATAAACACCGCACTGAACGCGCTGACTTCGAACGTGCCCTGGCCGTGGAGGCCCTGGCCGAGGCCGGCCGCCGCGCCCTGCTCAAACGGATGACACCATGACCGAGCCCACCGCCGACCAGATCCGCGAGTTCGTCAGCGCCGGCCACTGGAACCTGCCGGCCGTCCAGGCCCTGCTGGCCGAACACCCCAGCCTGCTCAACCGCGCCTATGCTTGGAGCGAGACCGACCACGAAACCGCGATCCAGGCCGCGGCCCATGTGGGCCATGTCCCCATCGCCGAGTTCCTGCTGGCGCAGGGCGCGCCGCTGGCCATCCCCACCGCCGCCATGCTCGGCCGGCGCGCGGACGTGGAGCGCCTGCTGGCCGAGGACCCGGCCCGCAGCGCGGAGGCCGGCGCGCACGGCATCCCGCTCCTGGCCCACGCCGCCTTCAGCGGCGACGCCGGCCTGGTGGCGTTGCTATATGAGCGCGGCGCGCGCGCCGGGGCCTCCATGGCGCTGGCCCACGCCGCACAGGCCGGGCACCTGGCCGTGGCGCGCTGGCTGGTGGAACACGCCGCGCCCGATCGCGAGTGGAAGAATTGGCAGGCGAAAACGGCGCTGACGCTGGCCGAGGAGGCCGGCCACACCGCCCTGGCCGAATTGCTGCGCCAGCCGGGCGGCTGACGTCGGGAGGGGGAACGCGAACGGGCGGGTTGGCCCGCCCGTATTTGTTTAAGGGATGTCCGCGCCGGCCGAGGCCGTCCAGATCGCGAACCCCTGTTCGCGCGTCA
>JAEURL010000613.1 GCA_016789165.1 Anaerolineales bacterium
GTCAACGCCGGCCGCCGCGGCGGCGGCTACCAGGCGGCCGGCGATCAGCACTGTATCGATGAAATACAGGCGCGCCAGGTTGGCGACGCACTGCGCCAGATGGGCGAGGTAGGTTTCGCGCCGCGCGGGGACATCTTCGGCGCGCCGGGCCGGGGGCGGCTGGTCGGCGCCGGTCAACCCGGCGATGTTCAGGAGCTGGTCATAGGCTCCCGCCGGCGTCTGCAGTTCGCCGAGCGCGGGTGGCCGCCGATTGGGTTGCCACAGGCGTCCATTTTTCCAAATCGCCACTCCACATTCGAAGTCGATGATCAGCAGGCCAAGGGTGCCTGAGCCGGACACCTGGCCGCGCACCGCCGCGCCAATGAGCGCGGCCTGCGCCCGGTTCACCAGCCTCACCGGACCGCCCAGCTCGGCCGCCAACTGCGCCGGAAACGCCGCATCCTTGAGCGGCGCGAGGTTGGGCGGGCCGGCGACCATCCGCCGACCGGCCGGATCCATCGCGCCGTTGGCGCTCAAACCCAGACCGAGGATCGGTCGTCCGCCGGCGAGGGCGCGCAGGCCAGCGCCGGCCGCCGCTGCCAGAGCGGCTGGCTGATCGATCACCAGCGTGCGCGCCGCCTCGAGCCGAAGGCCGGTTGGGTCGGGCGCAAAGCGCGCCAGCGTCAGCGCTGGCCCCGCCACATCGGCGGCCAGGACACAGTCCGCGCTCATGCCCTAGCTGCCGGCCGCCGGCACAACTTCGAACGTCCGGACACCGCTGACCGGCATCAGCAGATCGCCCATCTGGGCGTCCAGTTCCTTGATCCGCGACTCGGGGAAAGCTTTCCACTCTGCCTGTGACGCCCAGCGGATGACGCAGGTCACCTGGGTCGGGTCGTCGGCCGCCGCCCAGATCTCTTTGCCCAGATAACCGGGGTGCTGAGCCAGGCCAGCCGTCCAGATTTGGGCGTCACGGGCCAGAAATGCCGCGCGCCGTTCAACGGGCACAGTAAAGGTCAAGAACTCAATCACCATCGCAGCTCCCTCTGAAAAGGCCGGTATCGGCTCAGTGTAGCAGAGGGCCAGATTGAGTACAAATCATTATATTTGAGCCACGCTTGACAACACGAATTGCGGCGTGCTAGTCTGAAACCGACCGTGCTTTCCGCTCATCGGCCTGCCTCGCCGCGGGCTGCCGCGGCGCCGCCGGCCTCCGGCCAGGGGCCTTCTTCCGCCATGTCAACTCTTCTGGTCAAGAATGCAGTGGTCCTGGTGACCATGGATGCCGAACGGCGCGAGATCGCCGAGGGCGGGCTGTTTGCCCGCGCCGGCGTCATCGAGCAGGTCGGCCCCACGGCCAGCCTGCCGGCCGCTGCTGACCAGGTGCTCGATCTGAGCGGACATGTCGTCCTCCCGGGGCTGGTCAACGGCCACCATCATCTTTTCCAGGGGCTGACACGCGGCGTGCCGGCCGGCCAGAATGCGGACCTGTTCGGCTGGCTGAAAGCCCTGCGCCCCTACTGGATCCGTCTGACGCCGGCCGCGTTGGCCGCGGCCACGCGGCTCGGCCTGGCCGAACTGGCGCTCTCGGGCTGCACCACGGCCGCCGACCACCACTATCTGCACGTCAACGGCTGCCGGCTGGACGATCAGATCGAGGCCGCGCAGCCGATCGGCCTGCGCTTTCACGCCCTGCGCGGCAGCACCACCGCGCCGGATACGCCGGACGGGCAACGGGAAACCGAGGCCGCCGTGCTGGCTGACTGCCGCCGGCTGCTGGAGACCTATCATGACCGGCGGCCGTTCGCCATGCAGCGCATCGGCCTGGCCCCGGGCGCGATCTTCGCCAATAGCCCGGGCCTGTTCCGGGCCTCGGCCGAGCTGGCCCGCAGCTACGGCGCCGGCCTGCACACGCACTGGGTTGAAGTTCAAGGGGAGGTCGACTATCTGCGCGAGGTGCTGCGCCAGACCCCCGAGGCTTACCTGGAGAGCGTGGGCTGGGTGGGCGACGATGTCTGGCTCGCGCACTGCGTCAAGCTGACGGCCGCGGAAATGACGCTGTTCGCGCGCACGGGCGTCGGCGTCTGCCACTGCCCCAACTCCAACGCGCGCACCGGCGCCGGCCTCGCGCCGGTGCCGCAGATGCTGGCGGCCGGGGTGGCCGTCGGCCTGGGCGTGGACGGCAGCGCCTCCAATGACGCCGGCCAACTGCTGGCGGAGGCGCGCCAGGCCATGCTTTTCCAACGCCTGGCCGGCGGAGCGGCCGCCTTCCCGGCGCGCCTGGCGCTAGAACTGGCCACCCTCGGCGGGGCCCGCCTTCTGGGCCGCGCGGACATCGGCGCCCTGACGCCGGGCCGCGCGGCCGATTTCGCGGCCTGGGACCTACGCCAAGCGAGTTTTGCCGGCGCCGCCGACCCCGTGGCCGCGCTGGTCCTGTGCCATCCCGTCAATGCCAGCTATGTCGCCGTCCAGGGCCGGCTGATTGTGTCCGAGGGCCAGCTCACCACGGCCGAGCTGCCTGTCCTGGTCGAAAACCACAACCGCGCGGCGCGGGCCTTGCTGCGCGCCGAATAAACAGGAGGAGCCATGCAGATTCGCGACGCCGTCGTCATGATTACGGGCGGGGCCATCCGGGTGGGGCGCGTGCACGCCCGGGAGCTGGCCCGCCGGGGCGCCCACATCGCTTTCACCTATCTGCCCGGCGAACCGTGGGAGGAGGCCCAGGCCGAGATCGGGGCCTTTGGCGGACGCTGCCAGGCCACCGAACTGGATGTGCGGGACCTGGCCGGCGTCCGGGCCTGGGCCGCGGCCACCCAGGCGGCGTTCGGGCGCATCGACGTGCTGATCAACAACGCCTCGCCGTGGATGGGCCGGCCATTCCTGGATTGGACCGAGGCGGACTGGGAGCTGAGCCTGGGTGTCAACATCAAGGCGGCGTTCTTCTGCGCCCAGGCCGTCGCGCCGACCATGCTCGCCCAAGGCCGCGGCGTCATCGTCGGCGTCACTGATCTCTCAGTGTACGACGTGTGGCCCGGCTACAGCGCGCATGCCATCGGCAAAGCCGGCGTGGTCCAGCTCACCCGCTACCTGGCCGCCGAACTGGGGCCGGCCGTCCGCGCCGTGGCGATCGCGCCGGGGCCGATCCTGCCGCCGCCGGGCTTCACGGCTGAGCAGATCGAGGAGTCCAAAAAGCACACGCTGGTCAAACGTTTGGGCACACCCGAAGACGCCTCACGGTTGATCGCCTTCCTGATCGAAAACGACTTCCTGACTGGCCACGTCTACTTCGTGGACGGCGGCGAGCGCTTTGCGCCTTGAGCAGTGGTCAGAGCCGCCGTAGGGCCGCCCTGCCGCAGCCGCAATGCCGCGCTGCGCCGGCCCATTGAGAGGCACGCTATGGATTACATCCGCTACGACAAGCCACTGGCGGTGGAGCACCTGGTGTTCCAGGTCAAACCCGAACGGCTGGAGGAATGGCTGGCGCTCGACCACGAGCTCTGGACGGTCGGCGAATCCCAGGCCTGGCCCGGGATGGTGCGCAAAGAGGTCTGGCTGAACAGCCAGGTGCCCGGCGAGGTGCACTGCCTCATCTACTGGAGCGATTACCAGCTCTGGATGGGGATCGATCCAGACTGGTTGGCCGCCAATGAAAAGCGCTTCGCCGAGCGCTTCGGCGCCGCCGACTATCGCTTCGTGCGTGGCGACCACGAGGCCGGGAACCAGTGCTACAAGATCAGCGAAGCCAATCCCCTCCGCTGGGGCCCCGGGGCCGCGCCGGCGCCCGGTCCGATTGACACGGTCAGCCCTTGACGGCGCCCTCGACCATCGCCTGGAAGAAGGTCTCGCGGGCCAGCAAGAACACCACCACCGTGGGCAAGGCCACGATCACGCAGGCGGCGGCCACCAGCTCGGCGTTGATCAGGTTCTGGCCCAGGAAGTCATACATACCGAACATCGCCGGCTTGAGGTCGTTCTTGGTGATCAACAGATACCCCGCCAGGAATTCGTTCCACACGTTGACAAACGTGAGCAGAAAGATGGCCATCAGGCCCGGGGTGGCCAATGGGAGCGTGATGCGCAGGAAGCCGCCAACCCGGTCGCAGCCGTCCACCAGCGCGGCCTCCTCCAACTCGCGCGGGATCGCGTCAAAGAAGCCCTTGGCGATCCACACACTGAGCGGCAGGAAGAAGCCGGCGTACACCGTGACGATGAAGATCCGGTCTTCATAGATCGGCACCGGCAGGCTGCGCAGCACCGCCCCCATCTGATACAAGCCCAGCAGATTCGTCAGCAGGGGCACGCCCGTGATGGCCAGGATGAAGTTGAGCAGGAAGTTGTGGCCCCGAAAGCGGAAACGAGAAAAGGCGTAGCCCGACATGCTGGCCAGCACTACGACCGCCGCCGACGTCCCCAACGCATACAGCATGGTGTTCGGCAGATAGATCTTCAACATGCGCCCGTTGATGGCGAACCCCAAGGGCGAGGTCTCGGAGGGCTGGGCCAGGAAGACCCGCAAGTACCCTTCCACCGACCAGCGGCAGGCGGTGAGGTCGAAAGCGGCGGTCGGCGTATCGCAGGGGAAGATGACGGGCGGCTTGCGGACGACATCCGCATCCTGCTTGAAGGAGATCAGCAGGGTGGCGGCGATGGGCAAGAGGATGAAGAAACAGACCACCAGCAACACCGCATTGACGAGCAGTGCATCGCGCTGTTGGCGGGAGGTCAGAAAGGCCAGGAGCGGGCGTCGGTTCTGGGCCATATCAGTGTGCCTCATGTTGCAGGCGGGTGATGCGCAGGGTGCCCATGATCAGCGCCAGGTTGACCAGGCCGATCAGCAGGGACAAGGCCGCCGCGCCGCCGAAGTCCAACCGGTTCCAGCCGATCGAGTAAAGCAGATAACTGATCACCTCGGTTGAATTGCCGGGTCCCCCGCTCGTCAGGCTGAAGACCATGCCCACGCCGTTCATGCCACCCAGCGTGAGGCTAAAGAGCGCTACCACCATCGTGGGGAGGATTAGCGGAACCGTGATCTTGCGCACGGTCTGCCAGGTGTTGGCGCCGTCGATCCGCGCGCTCTCGAGCACCTCGGTGGGGATAGTCTGCAGCGCGGCCAGCAGCAGCAGGGTTGTGAAGGGCAGCGCGCGCCAGGCCGAGGCCAAGATGAGATAGATCATGGCCGGGGAGGGCGGGAAGGGGAAGCCCGCAATCCATGGCCGGGCCGCATCGGCGGTCAGGATCGACAGGCCGTTGGGGGGAAAGAGGGCCGGGTTCTGCAGGATCCCGGCCAGCAGGCCGTAATCCGGGAGGACCAGCAGTCGGAAGACCACCCCGACGATGATGTCGGCCAGCACCCAGGGGATGAAGAACAGGGTCATGTAGAACCGCGAAAGAGCTCCTTTGACATTGAGCAGCAGGGCGATCACAAAGCCGGCGACCAGAGTGAGGACGGTGTAACCGACGAGGAAGACGACCGTGTGCCCGACGCTCTCGACAAAGGCGGCCGAGTTCAGCAACCGGGCGAAGTTCCGCAAACCGACGAATTCCCAGCCCGCCGGCCGGCGCGTTTGCACGCTCAGGACGAGCGTATACAAGGCCGGGTACACCTGGATGGCCAGGAGCACCAGGGCCGTCGGCAGAATCATCCAGAACGGCAGCCAGTCGCGCGGGCGGCGTGAGCCAGTACTTGGGCGAGGGGCTCGCGAGTTAGCCGGTTGCGCTGGTTGCATCGGTGTCCTAGCCTCCATCTGAGAATGGCGGGCCTCCGCCGTGCGCTGGGGGGCGTCACTTTACCATGATACCGGTCATCGTCCGCTGACGCCGGCCCCCGCTGACATGCCTGATCTCATCGCTGGCCTTCAGCCTGGGCCGCCTGGCTCAGCGGGGGACCCATTGCCAGGGCCGGCCGGGCATCTCGGCCAAGGTGGCCCGCTCCCCATCGGGGCGGATTGAAAACGCGGCTTCGCCAGGGGATGATCCTCTGGCGAAGCCGACATTCATAAACAGGCCGGGGCCAGCGCCCGGCCGGCGGATGGCGTTACGGCAGCTGGCTGTTGAACTGATCCTGCGCCTTCTGCAGTTCGGCGGCGATATCCAGGGTGGGATCCTCTTTGACCACCCGGTAGACCACGTCCATCACGGCCTTCTTGACCAGGGCCGGGTCCTGCAGCGAGCCATAGAAGGGCCGGCAGGCGCTG
>JAEURL010000618.1 GCA_016789165.1 Anaerolineales bacterium
TGATGTCGCCGTCGGCGCGCAGCATCACGCGCGCGCCGGCCGCCCGGATCTCGCGGATCAGGTCGGCGTGGCGCGGCCGGTCCAGAACGAAGACGGTCAGGTCCCGCACCGGTCGGCCCTTGACGCGCGCTACCAACGCCAGGGTCCAGGCGGCCGGCGCGCTCAGGCACTCCGGCACCAGCGCGGCGGCCACCTCCGGGCCAACCACGATCTTGTCCATGTAAACGGCCGGGGCCGGCGCCCACAGGCTCCCCTGCGGCGCGGCCGCGATGGCGGCCACCGCGCCGGGGTAGCCATGAACCAGCATATCCAGGCCGTCCACGGGGTCCATCAGCACATCCACGGCCGGCCCGCGGCCGGTGCCCAGGCGCTGGCCCGTGACCAGGGCGGCCTGCGCACCGAGCTTGCCCTCGTCGCCGAAGGCTACCCGGCCGTCCATCTCCAGGCCGGCCAAGGTCGCCAGCATGTGCGCGGCGGCGTCCCGGTCGGCGGCCTCCCGCTCGCCCATGCCCATCCAGCGCCCGGCCGCCACCGCCGCCGCCTCGGTGGCGCGCACCAGCTCAAACCCGAAGTTGCGCGGCAGGCCCGCCGGCTCAGCACTCATACGTCCACGGCCTCCAGGAGATGGGCGGCTTCCCAGGCCAGCATCCCGCCGCGCAGAGCCCGCACCTGGGGAAAGCCCCGCCCGCGGAAGTGGGCGGCCGCACGCGCGGCCCGCCGGCCGCTGCGGCAGACAAAGACCACGGGCCGGTCGCGCGGGATCGGCTCGGCCTCGGCCAGCAGGCCCGGCAGCGGCAGACAGAGCGCCTCCGGGATGTGCCCCTGAACGAACTCGCGCCGCTCGCGCACATCCACAATCAAGGGCGCGGCCCCGCCGTGCCGGGCCTCCCAGACCTGGTGCGGCTCCACGAATTGGTCCGGCGCCTCGGCCGGGATGGTTGGCAGGCGCACGTCCACGGGCAGGAGCTGCTTGGGCAAGTTCTGGCACTCCTTGAAGGCGCGCACCGGGCACTCGTAAATGCACACGGCCGGATCCAGCACCTGGTAGAACAGCCGGCTCAGGGCGTCGCCGTCGGCCGGCAGGCAGCGATCGCGGCCCAGGTACTCCAGGAAGCCGCTGGACTCCATCACCGCCCACACCGGCTCGCGGTACCGCGTCAGGAAGACGTCGCCGCCGCGCTGCCGGTACAGGCGCACGATGCCCTCCAGCGCGTGGATGCCGCTGATATCCAGGTGCTGGACGCCGTTCAGGCGCAGGAGCAGAAACCGCTGCTCGGGATGCTGGTCCATGTCCTGGCGCAGGAATTCGTCCACATGGTGCGCGGCGCCAAAGTACAGGTCGCCCTGGATCTCCACCAGGCCCAGCTGCGGGCAGCCGGGCTTGTGGGGCTGGTGCTCCAGGTGCAGGAATCGGTCGTCGGGCAGGACCGTGCGCACGCGCGGCGTGCTGGTCTGCAGCAGGTAAAAGGCCAGCGACATCAGGATGCCGGTCAGGACCGCAAACTGCAGCGGCAGGAGCAGGGTCGCCAGGAGCGTAGCCAGCATGATCAGCCGGTCGCCGCGATGGCTGCGCCAGATGCGGGCCATCTCGCGCCAGTCGATCAGGCCGGCGGCCGAGACCGCCACCACGCCGGCCAGCGCCGCCAGCGGGATGTAGGCGGCCAGCGGCGCCAGCAGCAGGACCACGGCCAGGGCCAGCAGGCCGGAGAAGACGCCGGCCACGGCGCTCCGCGCGCCGGCCTCCACGTTGACGGCCGAGCGCGTGAACGAGCCGCAGACCGGATAGCCCGAGAACAGGCCGCAGGCGATGTTGGCCAGCCCCTGCCCCACAAATTCCTGGTTGCTGTCCAGGCGCTGGCCGGTGCGCGCGGCCAAGCTGCGCGTGATCGAGAGGGCCTCCACCAGACCAATGGCGGCGATGGCCAGCGCGCCCGTGGACAGGCCCCCGATCAGGTTCAGGTCCAGCACCGGCGGCACCGCGAAGGGCGGGAACTGGCGCGGCAGCTCACCCACGACGCGCACGCCCTGTTGATCCAGGCCAAGGGCCCAGACCGCGCCGGCCGCGCCGATCATGGCGATCAAGGGGCCGGGCAGGCGGCGGTTCAGCCGGCGCAGACCCACCAGGGCCACGATGACGGCCGCACTCAGCGCGGCGCTGGCCAGGTGCGTGGTCCCCAGGCCGGCGGCGATCAGGCCCAAGGTCTCACCCAGCCCCGGCACCGACGGGATATCCAGCCGCAGCAGGTTGCGGGCCTGGTTGACCAGGATCAGCAGGCCGGCGCCGGCCGTAAAGCCGACGATGACCGAATCCGAGACGAAATTGACCAGCACGCCCAGGCGGGCCAGCCCCATCCCCAGCCGCAGCACCCCCACCATCACGGCCAGCAGGGCGGCGGCGGCCACGTAGTGCGGGGTGCCCGGCACCGCCACCACCAGCAGCGTCGCCAGGATCAGCAGCGAGGTGGTGTTGGTCGGCCCGGTGGCCAGCTGGTGGGACGAGCCCCACAGCCCGCCAACCACGGCGCCCACGATGGCCGCGTACAGGCCCGTCTCGGGCGGCAGCTCGGAGATCAGGGCATAGGCCAGGGCCTGCGGCAGGGCGATGACGGTGACGGTCAGGCCGGCCACAAAGTCCGGCCACAGGTCGGCGGGATCGTAGGCGCGCAGGATGGCCCACGGCCGGAGCAGGAAGGCGGAGGTTCGGCGCAGCTGGGTCCACAGCCAGCTGGCGGCCGGCCCGGCCAGCTGGGCGGTGCGCGGGAGGAAGGGGGTCTCGCCGGAAGTCATGGGCCGCGGTCCGTCTGGGGCAGCACGCTGATTGTAGGTCGGAGCGGGAGCCAGGGCAATTCGCGCCGGCCGGCCTCATGGCCCGATGGTCACCGCCGGCAGCACCAGTACATCATCCGCGTGGCCCGGGATCGGCAGGCGCGTCAGGCTCGGCCAGGTGTAGACCCCCAACTGCAGGCGGCCGCCGCCGGGCGGCGCGTCGGCCGGCACAGCCAGCGCGATGGTCTCCACGATCACTTCGTCCGCGCGCCAGGCGTTGGCCGGGTAGAGGTATTGC
>JAEURL010000636.1 GCA_016789165.1 Anaerolineales bacterium
AGATCGCGCTCTGGCTGGGGGCCGGCGCGCTCGGGCTCTTCCTGCTCGGCCTGGTGCTCCTGCTGGCCGGCGCCCTCCTCCCGCCGCTGCTGATCGTGGGCGGCCTGCTGGCCGTGGCCGCCCTGGCGCTGGGCGCGGGGGCGCTGGTGCCCCTGCTCTGGCCGCGCCAGTGGAACAGCCGGCAGGCGGGGCCTGGGCCGAGCGCCTGACCGGCCGCGTCCCGCCGCAGCTTAAACCTCGGCTAGCGCCGGAACATTTGCGCTATAATCCTCGCTAGCATGAGTTTTCTTGGCAACTTATTCCGCAAACCCGCGCCGGCCAAAGGCAAGGGCAAAGGCAAGGCCCCGGCCGCCAAAGGCGGCGGCGGACCACGCGCCGGCGGCAAAGGCGGGCCGGAGCCCCGGTCCAATAAGCCGCCGCGTTCGGGACCGCCGCCGGAGCAGCTGCCCCTGCCCAAACCCGGCCTGTCGCTGGACCGCAAGCTCGATATCGCCGGCGTCGTCCTGATGCTGGTGGGGGTGCTGTCCCTGCTGAGCCTGTTCAGCGCCAGCCAGAGCCCATTGCTGGACGCCTGGCTGAAGATGCTCAGCAGCCTGGCCGGCGCCGGCCGCTTCGGCCTGCCGGTGGCCCTGATTGTGGTCGGCGGCTGGATCGTGCTGCGCAAGTTCGGGGACCAGCTGCCCAAGGTGGAGTTCGAGCGGCTGGCCGGCCTGGTGCTGCTGTACCTGGCTTTGCTGGTCAGCCTGCACTTCGCGGCCGCCCCGTCCGAGGCCGAGATCTACGCCGTGGCCGGCCAGGGCGAAGGCGGCGGCTACGTGGGCGCCGTGATCCTGGCGACCCTGTTCGGGGCCGTGGGCCAGCTGGGCACCGCCGTGGTGCTGGCGGCCTGGTGGCTGATCGGCGTGGTGTTCACTTTGGGCATTTCGGTGCCCGAGATCATGCTGATGGTGGCCAACGGCCTGCGCCGGCTGCGCAGCCGCGCCCTCCCGCCCGGCGAGGCGCCGCTGCCCGGCCGAAGCGAGCCTCTGCCGCGCACCGCCCCCCGTCCGGAGCCGGCCGCCCGCGCTGACATCCCCAGCCTGAAGCCGGCCGCCGAGCCCAAGGCCAAGGCGCCGGCCGCGAAATCAGCCGCCGCCGCGCCGTCGGGCGCCGCCGGGGCGGCGGCCTTCCCGCCCGCGCCGCAAACTCCCGGGGCCGGCTTCGATCAGCCGCTAGTCATCGGCGGCGAGCAGGTTTGGGAATTGCCGACGGTGGCCGACGTTTTGGAAAGCGGCACCGAGTCCGGCGCCGACGACGAGTTCGACCGCAAGCGCGTTCAGGTCATCGAGAGCACGCTGGCCTCCTTCGGCGCGCCGGTGCGCGTGGTGGAGATCAACCGCGGCCCGACGATCACGCAGTTCGGCGTGGAGCCGGACTTCGTGGAGAGCCGCGGCGGCAAGAAGACCAAGGTCAAGGTCGGCAAGATCACGGCCCTGGCCGACGACCTGGCCCTGGCCCTCTCGGCCAAGTCCATCCGCATCGAGGCGCCGGTGCCCGGCAAGGGCTACGTGGGCATCGAGGTCCCCAACGAGCAGAGCGCGCTGGTGGCCCTGCGCGACGTGATGGAGACCGAGCGCTTCCAGAAGATCAAGGGCAGCCTGGGCCTGGCACTGGGCCAGGACGTCTCCGGCGGCCCGATCGTGGCCGACCTGGCGGCCATGCCGCACCTGCTGATCGCCGGCACCACCGGCTCCGGCAAGAGCGTGTGCGTCAACGGCATCATCGCCTGTCTGCTGCTGCAGAACACCCCGGACGACCTGAAGCTGCTGATGGTGGACCCGAAGCGCGTGGAGCTGACGGGCTACAACGGCATCCCGCACCTGAGCATGCCGGTGGTGGTGGACCTGGAGCGGGTGGTGGCCTCGCTGCAGTGGGTGACGCGCGAGATGGACGAGCGTTACCGCCGCTTCGCCAAGCAGGGCGTGCGCAACATCTCGGATTTCAACGCCCGCGCCGCCACCAGCAACGAGAAGAAGCTGCCCTACCTGGTGGTCATCATCGACGAGCTGGCCGACCTGATGATGCTGGCCCCGGACGAGACCGAGCGCATCATCACGCGCCTGGCCCAGTTGGCGCGCGCCACCGGCATCCACCTGATCATCGCCACCCAGCGCCCGTCGGTGGACGTGGTGACCGGCCTGATCAAGGCCAATTTCCCGGCGCGCATCGCCTTCGCGGTAGCCTCCGGCGTGGACTCGCGCGTCATCCTGGATCAGCCCGGCGCCGAGCGCCTGCTGGGCCGCGGCGACATGCTCTTCCAATCGCCGGACTCGGCCGGCCCGCTGCGCGCCCAGGGCGCCTTCGTCTCCGACGCCGAGCTGCAGCGCCTGGCCCGCTACTGGAAGGGCGCGCGCGGCTTCGAGGCCACACACATGCCCGAGCCAGACGGGCCGGCCACCGCCACCGCGCCGCCCACGCCGCCCAAGGTGGATACCTCGCACATCGTGGCGGTGGGCGCCGGCCTGCCGCCGCCCTCCCGGCCGCCGGCCGCCGGAACCCCCGCCGCGCGCCCGGCGTCCGAGCAGCCGCCGCTGTGGGATCCCGGCCAGTTCGGCCCGCAGTTCGGCGACCCGCTGGCCAAGACCGAGGGCGAAGACGAATTACTGGAAGAGGCCATCAAGGCCGTGCGCGAGATGAAGAAGGCTTCCATCTCGCTGCTCCAGCGCCGTCTGCGCATCGGCTACACACGCGCCGCGCGCCTGATCGACGTGCTGGAAGAGAAGGGCATCATCGGCCCGGCCAAGGCCGGCGCCCAGCAGCGCGAGGTCATCGGCGCGGAGGAAGAGGTGGATCCCACCCGGCCGGCGCCGCCCGCCGCCGGCGCCCCCGATCCGCAGACGCGCACCTGGACGGCCGAGGATTGAGCGGCGCCGCCCCGGCCCATTATTGCCACTGCCCATGAGCGTATCAATCCGGACCATCCCCCGGGCCGGCCTGGGCCTGTTCCTGGCCGGCTGGCTCGCCGCCTGCGGCGCGCCCGCGCCCACCCCCACCGCCGCCCCGCTGCCCACGCCCGTGGTGGTCACGCAGGCCCCGGCGGCGTCGCCGGCCGTTCCGAGCGAGGCCGCCCCGACCGCGGAGCCCTCCGCGACCGCCGCCGCCCCAACGCCGGCCGAGCCGCGGCTGGTGGAATTGCGCGGCCTAGCGCCTCAGCCGATTGAAGCGGCCTTCGCAGTCGCGCAGGAATTGGGCTGGGTGACCGCGTCGGCCCAGCCGTTCACGCCGGCTGCCGTGGCCGCCGTTGCCCAGGCCGGCACCGAGATCGTGATCCTCAACGGCGCGCCCGGCGAGGGCGATTTCTGCGCCTTGTTAGAGCAGTTGCCCGCCGCGTATCTGATCGGCGTGGACACGCCGGTCTGTGACCCGGCGCCCGCCAACTTGCTGGTGCTGGGCGGGCCGGAGTCGCGCCAGGACCAGGCCGGCTTTCTGGCCGGCCTGGCGGCCGGCTTCGCCA
>JAEURL010000676.1 GCA_016789165.1 Anaerolineales bacterium
TTGTCACCTTGGCATGATCGACGATCTGGACGAAGCCCTGCGCAAACTCATGGTCCGCGAACTGCCGGTCAAGAACGGCGACGTGGACCTGTCGTTTGACCAGCCCAAGCGGGACTGGTCGGCGCGCCTCAGCCGGCCGACGCTCAACTTCTTCCTGTACGACCTGCGCGAGAACGCCAAGCTGCGCTCCACGCACCCGGTCTGGGAGAACGTCCGCGACGCCAACGGCGCCGCCGTGCAGAAGCGCCGGCCGGTGCGCGTGGACCTGCGCTATTTGGTGACGGCCTGGACGGCCGAGGCCGAGGACGAGCACCGGCTGCTGGCCCGCGCCCTGCTGGCGCTCTTCCGCTATCCGCACCTGCCGGACGACCTGCTGCCGGACAGCCTGCGCGGCCAGCCGGTGCCCATCCCGCTGCTGGTGGCCCAGGCCGAGAGCCAGCCGAACACCAGCGACGTGTGGAGCGCCTTGGAAAACACCCTGCGGGCCGCCATCGTCCTGCAGGTGACCCTGGCGCTCGATCCGAATGTCATGATCCCGGCCGGCCCGCCCGTCCGCGCCCGCGAGGTGCGTTACGGCCAGGTCGACGGCTCGGCGCTCAGCCGGCGCTTGCTGGAAGCCGCGGGTGTGGATCAGCTGTGGACCGTGGGCGGGCGGCTGCGTGCCAGAAATGGCGGCCGGCCCACCGCCCGCCTGACCGTGGTGGAGCGCGGGCTGGCTGTGCCCCTGCAGCCGGACGGGCGCTTCGTTATTCATAGCTTGCCGGCGGGCCAGTACACGCTGGAAGTGGCGGGGGAGGGCCGGCCGGCGACCCGGCATCCCCTCACCGTCCCGGCGCCGGATTACGACCTGGAGGTGGAATGACCACCGGCCGGAGAGGAGGGAGATGCCCGTCACACGCTCATCACCCGCCCGCTTGATTGTGCCCACGCGTTCATTTGCATGGCCTGAGGCCTGCCAAGGAGAACACTATGCCTGAATATCTGTCCCCGGGTGTATACGTCGAAGAGGTCGACCGCGGCCCCAAGCCGATCGAAGGCGTGGGCACGGCCATGGCCTGCTTCGTCGGCTTCACCGAGAAAGCGCAGCTGGTGGAGCAGGTGGATGGCGAGACCGTCACCCGCGACCTGCTCAACAAGCCGCAGCTGGTGACCAACTGGACCCAATACGTGGAACGCTTCGGCGGCTTCGTCGACGGGGCCGTCACCCCGCTGGCCGTCTATGGCTACTTCCAGAACGGCGGCTCGCGCTGTTACGTGGTCAGCGTGCGCGCCATCCCCAAGGCCCAGGCCGGCCTGCTCAACGCCGACGGCCGGGCGCAGCTGGTCCTGCAGTCCAAACAGGCCGGCTTCGGGGGCATGCGCCTGCGCGCCCGCGTGGAGTACCCCAAGCTGGAGGCGCCCGCCGCGCCGGCCCGCAGTTTTGGCAGCTTTGGCAGCCCGGCGGCCTCGGAGGGCACCGAGAGCGCTGAGCCGGCCGCCGATACGCCGTCCAGCGGCGGCTCGGCCAGCAACGGCCAGGCGCCCTTCACGCTCGTCATCGAGCGCGAGAAGCTCAGCGGCGGCTGGCAGGCCCAGGAGACCTTCAAAGAGGTCAAGCTGGTGGAGGTCACCCTGGACGACGGCGCCAAGCGCGCGGCCATGGCCTTCCCCAACAACCGCGTCTCCCAGCTGGTGGACGTCCTGATCCCGGACCCGGCCCAGCCGCTGACCAAGCTCTGGCCGCGCGAGCAGCAGCAGCCCTTCACCATTGAGAACCGGCTGCTGGCGGCGCCCACCTCGTCCGAGTTCCAGGGCGATGTGATGGAGCGCAGCGGCGTGGAGGGCCTGGAGGCCATCGACGACATCACCATGGTCGTCATGCCGGACCTGATGACGGTCATGCCCGGCCAGAAGCTGGACCTGAACATGGTCAAGGCCGTGCAGAACATGGCCATCGCCCACTGTGAGCGGCTCAAGGACCGGGTGGCCATCCTGGACGCGCCGCCCAACCTCTCGCCGCAGGCCGTCAAGAAGTGGCGCATGGACACGGCCGGCTTTGACTCCAGCTATGCGGCCCTGTACTACCCCTGGATCCAGGTGCAGGACCCGATCAGCAACCGGCCGATCAACATCCCGTCCAGCGGCCACATGGCCGGCATCTGGGCCCGCAACGACAACACCCGCGGCGTGCACAAGGCGCCGGCCAACGAAGTGGTGCTGGGCGCCGTGGGCCTGGCCACCAACATCACCAAGGGCGAGCAGGACACCCTCAACCCGGTGGGTGTCAACTGCATCCGCGCCTTCCCGGGCCGCGGCATCCGCGTCTGGGGCGCGCGCACGCTCTCCAGCAACCCGGCCTGGCGCTACCTGAACGTCCGCCGGCTGTTCAACATGGTGGAGAAATCCATCGAGAACGGCACACAGTGGGTGGTCTTCGAGCCCAATGACACCTTCCTGTGGTCGCAGGTGACGCGCGACGTCTCGGCCTTCCTGAAGAACGTCTGGCGCGACGGCGCCCTGTTCGGCAACAGCCCGGCCGAGGCCTTCTACGTCAAGTGCGACGCCGAACTGAATCCGCCGGAGGTGCGCGACCTGGGCCGGCTGGTTATCGAGATCGGCCTGGCGCCCGTCAAGCCGGCCGAGTTCGTCATCTTCCGCATTAGCCAGTGGGCCGGGCCCGGCGCGTAGCCGGCCGGTAGCCGCGGAGGTTTGAGCCCATGCCTGCTAGCCAAGATCCGATCAAAGGCGATCCCTACGTCAGTTGTTACTTCAAGGTGTCGTTCGGCGATCACGTCAAGAACCTGGTCTTCACCGAAATCTCGGGCATCAGCAAGGAGTTCGAGATCGCCGAGCACAAAGTCCTCACGCCCAAGGGCCAGGAGGTGGTGCGCAAGCTCCCGGGCCGCGTCAAGTGGGGTCAGCTGACCCTCAAACGCGGCATCACCTCCGAGCTGGACGTCTACAAGTGGCGCCAGCTGGTGGAACAGGGCAAGGTCAAGGACGCCCGCGTCAACGGCACCATCCACATGCTGGACATGGCCTCTGACAGCGTCCTGGCGGAGTGGAACGTCACCGCCGCCTGGCCGTCTAAGATCAGTGGCCCCAACTTCAAGGCCGACGAGAACGCCGTGGCCACCGAAGAGCTGTCGGTGGTCTACGAAGGCATCGAGCGCACGAAATAGCGCCGGCGCAGGGCCGGCCGGGCGCGCGGTGCGGGCAGGGCAATGACCCGCCCGCCGTCCGCCCGGCCAGCCCCGCCCGGGGAGGTTCCTGACCATGCCCGTGACGGATCCAATCAAGGGTGATCCCTTTCAGAGTTTTCTCTTCGGCATCAAGATCGACAAGGTCTCGAACGCCTACTTCATGGAGATCGGCGGCGTCGGCTCCGAAACCGAGGTCATCGACCACAAAGTCGTCGGTGAGAAGGGCCAGGAGGCCGTCCGCAAGATCCCGGGCCGCCTGAAGTGGGGCGATATCACGCTCAAGCGCGGCTTGACCGGCAACCTGGATTTCTGGGACTGGTTCAAACTGGTGGAGGCCGGCAAGATCGACGAGAACCGCCGCGACGGCACCATCACCATGTACAACCAAGCCGGCGACGCCGTGGCCGAGTGGACCTTCGACAAGGGCTGGCCGTCCAAGATCAGCGGGCCGTCCATCAAATCCGACACCGGCCAGATCGGCGTGGAGGAGATGACGCTCGTCCACGAGGGCATCCGGCGCACCAAGTAGCGGCCGGCACTGGACCGACCGCTGCGACCGGGGATAACGGCCCATGTTTCCGACCGAGTTTGAGTTCACCCTGCCCGTGGGGTACGTGGACGGCAATGGCGTGGTGCACAAGCAGGGCGCCATGCGGCTGGCCACGGCCCTGGACGAGATCGCGCCGCTGAACGACCCGCGCGTGCGCGCCAACGCCGCTTACCTGACGGTGGTGCTGCTGACGCGCGTCATCACGCGCCTGGGCAGCCTGCCGGCCCTCAACACCGGCGTCATCGAGGCCCTGTACGTGGCCGATCTGGCCTATCTGCAGGCCCTCTACCGCCGCATCAACGAGCAGGGCAAGAGCATCCTGGCCCTGACCTGCCCGCACTGCAAAGCGGCCTACGAGGTGGACCTGGCCGACCTGGGGGGATCGTAGGCTACCCCCTCGACCGCCTGCGCGAGGAGGTAGCCTACATCGCCTACCATCTGCACTGGCCGCTGGAGACGCTGCTCAATCTGGAGCACGCTGAGCGCCAGGCGTGGGTGAAGCAGGTCGCCCATCTCAACCGCCGCTTGAACGAGGCCGGCGCCGGGCCGTAAACGCCCGGCCCCGCCCAAGGAGTTGCCATGCCCGCCCGCTCCCACCCGCGCCGCGCGACCGCCGCGCCGCCCCTCCGCCGGGCCAGCGGCCGCCCGCCGGCCGCCGCGACGCCGGCCGTGGACGTCCAGGCGCTGGCCGAGCGGGTCTACCGCCTGCTGCGCGCGGAACTGCGCGTGGAGCGCGAGCGGCTCGGCCCGCGCGCCCGCCGGCGCTGAGCGGCGCCGGCCCTGGAGGCTGCTATGCCGGATGACTATCCGCTGCTGCAATACCAGTTCTACCTGGAGATCACGGGCGTCTCCGTGGCGCAGTTCACGGAGGTCGGCGGCCTGAACATGGAGCGCGAGGTGAAGCAGGTGCCGCAGGGCGGTGTGAATGACCACATCCACTCGCTGCCCGGCCGGGTGAAATACAGCGATATCACCCTCAAGCGCGGCCTGACCTACTCGTACGATCTGTGGGTCTGGTTTCAGCAAGGCCTGTACGACCTGAAGGTGGTCCGCAAGGACGTCTCGATCTTCCAGCTTGATAAGAGCGGCCAATGCATCCGGCGCTGGGACGTCGCGCGGGCTTTCCCCACCAAGTACACGGTCTCTGACCTGAATGCCACCAGCG
>JAEURL010000692.1 GCA_016789165.1 Anaerolineales bacterium
GTTTGGGTCAGGGGGTGGGGGCGGCGCCGGAGCCAGCCGGCGCCAGGCGCTGGCGGTACAGGCGGTGCCGTTTGTAGAAGTCGATCCCGAGGTCGCGCAATTCCCGCTGCATGCGGTCGTTCTCCACGCCGATCTGGACCAGGTCGGCATGGTCGAAGCGGCCGCCCTCCCGCAGGCTGTGCTCCAGCTCGCTGAAGAGCAGGGCGGTCCCGCCCAGGCCCCGGTACTGCTCCACGACGCCGGCCCCGTTGACGTTCAGCCAGCGCGTCTGGCGCAGCTCCCAGAGCAGGGTCAGCCACCCGAAGGGGAACAGCCGGCCGCGCGTGCGCTGCAGCGCGGCGGAAACGTCCGGGTAGGCGAAGAGGAAGCCCACCGGCTCATCGCCCTTGACGATGATCTTGATCAGGCGCGGGTCCGCGAACCAGAGCAGCTGGCCGGCGA
The DNA here is from genome assembly GCA_016789165.1 of Anaerolineales bacterium. Lineage (GTDB taxonomy): Bacteria > Chloroflexota > Anaerolineae > Anaerolineales > UBA6663 > SpSt-583. The sequence goes on from JAEURL010000692.1 coordinate 442, forward strand.
TGGCCTCCACCTCGGCGTCGGTCAGCGGCACATTGCCGGAGGTGCCGCCCAGCGCGCCGTTGTAGAGCTGCTTGAGCTTGGGGAGCACCGCCCGCAGGTCGTTGCGGCTCTGGAAGCGCAGCACGCGCAGGCCGCGCCGCTCCTGCACCAGCCGCGCCACCTGGTGCACGCGCTCGGGCAGACGGAAGGTCCGGGCGTCCAGATAGCCGGACACCAGTTCGCCGTCCGTCTCGAAGCCAGCCGCCTCCACCAAATCCACGTAGTAAGCGGGGTTGTACGGCAGACCAAAGGCCGGCCGGTGCTCGAAGCCCTGCACCAGCAGGCCCAGCCCGTCCAAGGGCGTGAAGCCCTTGGGGCCGAGCAGCTTGTCCAGGCCGCGCCCGCGCGCCCAGTCCGCGGCGGCCGCGAACAAACCCAGCGCCGCGGCACGGTGGTCCTCGCACTCGAACAGGTAGAAGAACGCCGTCCGCTCGTGGTTGAAATCGTTGTAGCGCCGGTTATCCAGCGCCGCCAGCCGGCCGATCGGCCGGCCGCCGTCCATGGCCAGCCAGAAGCCGGCCTGCGAATGCCGGTAAAAGGGGTTGCGCCGGTAATCCAGCCAGGCGCGCGCGTCGCTCTCCAGGGGCGGCACGTATTGCGGGATGGCGCGATAGAGCGCGGCTGGCAGCTCCAGGAACTGGCGCACCTGCCGGCGGTCGTCCAGGTCGACGGGCTGGATGAACATGGCTCACCTCGCGGGGTGCGTGTCCGGCAGCCCCTGCTCGGCCGCCGCCCGCTCCCGCAGCTGGCGGCGCAGCGCGGCCACGGCCGGCGGGAGGCGCCAGGCCGTATACAGCTGGAACAGCGCGCAGACCAGCCAGCTGCTCAGGCACAGGCTCAGGATGGCCACGTGCAGCGACGACCGCACCGCGATCAGGCCGGCCAGGAGCGGGGCCGCGGCCGCGCCGCCCACCTCGACGAAGTGCTGGATGGCGATGACGGTGCTGCGCGCCTCGGGCAGGGTGATATCGGACAGGGTGGAGAGCACGTTGGGCGAGGCGAAGGGCACAAACAGGGCCGTCAGCGCCAGCAGGCCGCCAAACAGCCAGGGCGCGTCGGCCGGCACGGCCAGCGTCAGCGCCAGCAGGCCGGCCCCCAGGGCGGTGCCGGCCAGGCACACCCACAGCCGGCCGCGCGGCGTGCGCCGGAAGGCCCAGTCGCCCAGCGCGCCGCCCACGAAGTAGCCGGCCGCCAGGGTCACCACCGCCGTCGCCATCGTCGCCAGAACCGCCGTCTCGGAGTAGCCGCGCTCCGCCTCCAAGTAGCGGAAGAACCAGTAGGTGATCACGTTCCAGGGGAAGGAGCCGATGAAGCCCTGGGCAAACAGGCCGAGCAGGGCCGGCTGGCGCAGGACCGCGCCGGCCTGCCGGCGGTCCAGCCGGTGGGGTGCCAGCTGCTCGAGCGCGGCCAGCTCGGGTTCGGTGCGCCCGCGGGCCGGCTCGCGCACGGCCAGCGCGATCAGGCCGGCCACCACCAGGCCCAGCGTGCCGGTGACGTAGAAGACCCCGCGCCAGCCCAGCGGCTCGCGCAGCGTCAGCGCCAGTACCGTGCCCAGGAGATAGCCGAACGGCATGGCGATCTGCAGCAGGCCGTAGACCCGGCCGCGCTGGGCCGGCCCGAAGTAATCGGCGATCAGGCTGTACAGGCCCGGATAGCTGGCGTCGTCCACGCCGGTGCTGGCGCGGGTGATCAGGAAAGTGGGGTAGGTGGGGGCCAGGGCGCTCAGCCAGGTGGTGGCGCCCCACAGGAAGGCCGCGGCCGCCAGCAGCCGGGCGCGGGCGTAGCGGTCGTACAGAAACCCCCACAGGGGGAAGAACAGGCCGGCGGCCAGCAGGGCGCCGGTGAAGACCGCGCCCATCTGCGCCTCGTCCAGGCCGAAGGTCTGCATGATCGGCGTGGTCAACGGGCCGATCAGCAGTTGGTCCGCCTGGTGCAGGAGCATGAAGGCGAACAGAACGCCGGCCACCAGCCAGCGATAACTCGTCCCGGCGGAAGCGGACGGCGGCTTGTTCAGGGGACCTCGGCGGCCGGGGCTGGGGCGGCGAGCCAGGCTGACGCGCCGTCAGCCTGGCTCGGGCGCCCGCGGCAACTCAATACAGGAACATCGGCTTGCCCAGCATGTCGCGCACCTTGGGCCGGTAGGCCTGGGCGTCGTACAGGGCGGTCACGTCCACGCGCTTCTTGCCGGCCGTGATCAGTTCGATCGGCACGGTGGTGTAGATGCCCTGCTGCAGCGCCACCATCCGCCCGGTGTGGCCCATGGCCACCTGGTCCAGGGCCAGATAGCCGAAGGAATTGGCCACCATCCGGTCGAGCGAGTCCGGCGCGCCGGAGCGCATGATGTAGGCCAGCTGCTCGTACATGATGTTGATGCCGGAGCGGTTCTTGATCTCCTGGGCCGTGATCTGCCCGATGCCGCCCAGCTTGCGGTGGCCGTAGGCGTCCGCCTCGCCGCTCTCCACGATGCTGCCGCCGACGATGGTGGCGCCTTCCGAAATGGTCAGGATGGCGTAGTTGGACGGGTTGCGGCCGCGGTCCTCCTTCAGGAAGCCCACCAGCCGGTCCAGGTCGAACGGCACCTCGGAGATCACGGCCCGGTCCACGTCGGCCAGGTAGGCGGCGAAGAGCGAGGTCTCACCCGAGTTGCGGCCGAACAGCTCCACCACCCCGATGCGTTCGTGCGAGCCGACCGAGGTGCGGAAGGCCGTGATGGCCTCCACCGAGCGGGTGACGGCCGTGGAGAAGCCGATGCAGTAGTCGGTGCCGAAGACGTCGTTGTCCATGGTCTTCGGGATGGCCACGATCTGCACGCCCTCGTGGTGCAGCCGGCTGGCGTAGCTGAGCGTGTCGTCGCCGCCGATGGGGATCAGGGCGTCCAGGCCCAGGTGCTCGATGACGCGCAGCGAGTGCTTGGTGCAGTCGATGGTGCCCTTGGCGTTGGCGACCCGGTCGGCTTCCTTCACAGTCGCGGGCACTTCGTCGGGTTTGACGTTGGACGGGTTGGTGCGCGAGGTATGCAGGATGGTGCCGCCCGTGCGGTCGATGGTCCGCACCCGCTCCATGGTCAGCGGCAGGGTCCAGGTGTCGATGGAGCTCGGGTCATCCAGGTTGAAGTTGAGCACCCCCATCCAGCCGCGGCGGATGCCGACGACGTCGATGTTGTGGTGCTGCGCGCGGCTGACGACGGCTTTGATGGCCACATTCAGGCCGGGCACGTCGCCGCCCCCGGTCAGGATGCCGATCCGGCGTTTGGCAGGCATAGGTGATCTCTCCGTACGGTTAGGATTTATCCCGGAAATTGAACGCCAATCCCGGTGATTTGGCAATGGACGATTGACACTAACTCTGGGTTGCTGGCGCCAGTAATCTTATCCGATACCGGCCTCAGCCGCGCAGCTCGCGCAGATTCTCCCACATGATGTAGGCGCTGGCGGCCAGCACGGCGCCGACCACGATCTCCCAGAAGAACTCGAACAGCAGGATCAGGGCGCACACCACGGCCAGGGCCAGCGTCAGGCTGGCCACCAGGCGCGGGAGCTGGCGGCGGAAGCCGGCCTCGACGAACAGGATGGCGGTCAGCAGGCTGGTCAGGCCGAAGACCAGGTAATGCCGCGCGAAGAGCGCCACCAGCACCAGGCCGATCATCAGCAGGCCGATGCTGACGGCGGACCAGGCTTCGGCCGCGCGGCCCAGCGCCAGGCCGGTGTCGGAGGCCGGCCGGTGGGCGTGCCGGATGTGCGCGCGCAGCGGCCCGAGATCGCCGTGGGCCAGATCGGCCACGTGCCGGCGCAGCGCCTCCCGCAGGTCCTGGTCGGCGGCCGCCTGGCGCTTCAGCTCGGCCAGGGCCTGGGCCAGCGCTTCGATCTCGCGCAAGCGGTCGGTGTGGAGCGCCTGCAGATGCGGCTGGCCCTCCATGGCGCGCGCCTCCACCTGGAGGTCGATCAGGGCGTGGCGTTTGGCCGCAATCTCGGCCTGGCGCGCTTCGGCGCGCACCTCGATTTCGGCCTGGCGTTCGCCGGCCCACAAAGCGGCCAGGTGGGCCGGCGGCACCTTGTCCAGCCCCGCCCAGCCGAGCGGGTCGTGCCAGGCGCGGCGCAGGGTGCCGTCGCGGTTGAAGGCCGGCCCGGCCGGCGCGTTCTCGCCCGCGATCGGGTCGCGCGCGTACAGGCCCCACAGCCCGCGGTAACCGGTCACCCAGGCGGGGGCGGGCTCCAACAGGTGCGGCTCGGCCCAGCCGCGCTCCTGGCCTGGCCCCAGCGCCAGGCCGTCGCCGCGCGCATAGTCCACAAACGGGACGCGGAAGACGTTGAAAACCGGCGGCTCGGCCGGCGCCGCGGTGCCGCTCACGCCGCCCACGAACTGCCGCCACAGGTAGCGCGCCCGGTCCGCCAGGCGCGCCAGCGGCGCCAGGAACGGCAGCTCCAGCTCGGCCAGGTATTCGCCTCGTTGGTAGTAGCTGGCGTGCGAGCCGGCACCGGCGTAGATCACGGGGTGTTCGCCGAGCTTTTCCACCTCCGGATCGTCCCAGCGCCGGCGTAGATCGTCGCCGGCGAAATCGTGCGAGCTGTACGCCACCCACTCCGGCAGCACCTGGCCGGGGCTCGGCTCGCTGGCGTAAAGCGTGATCATCTCCCAATCGGCCTCATGGTCGTTCACGCCGAAGTAGCCGGAGCGCCAGTTGTTGAAGGGATAGAAAAACCAATATTGCAGCACCAGCCAATCGTCGCGGCGCACCACGCGGCCGGCGTAGCAATAGCGCTCGTCGGCGGCCATCAGCCGGCGGTAGGTCACGGCGGCGGCCGTCGCCGCGTCGCCGGGCACCCGGCCGCGCGCAAAGAGCGTGAGCGAGAAGAGCGCGTCCACGAAGCGGGAGCTGTAGCCGACGCGGGCCAGCCGGCCGCGGCCGGCGTGGAAGGCCTCGGCCCGGTGCCCCAGCCGTTCCTTGAGGGCGTGCTCGGCCAGCTGGCGGATGTTGAAAGGCTCGATGAACTTCAGGAAGTAGACGGCCCCGAACCCGTGGGCGTGGGGCTCGGCCAGGTTGCCCAGGGTCAGCTCCCCCTCGGGCGTCAGGCACTCCGGCTCGGCGCCGGGCCGCTGGACCCACAGGCTGCACTCTTGCACGTAGGCGGCCACGTCCAGCGGGAAGAAGCGCTCGCCGCGGGTGTAGCGGATGACGGGTTCGAAACGGCGCAGCAGGGCGCGGTCGGCGGCCGGGTCACTCATCGTCGGCGGAGCGGGGCAGGGGCGGCAGTTCGGGGCCGGCGGCCGGCCGGAAGAGCGCCGCCACGTCGCCGCGGTTGAGGTACAGGACCAGGCAGATGCCGACCACCATCATCGGGTAGCTGAACGAGCGCTGGCCGCGCCAATACAGCAGCAGGGCCAGGCTGAGCGACAGGCCTTGCAGCAGCAGGGCGGTCAGCCAGGCCGCGGGTGCGCGGCGCAGGAAGCGCAGCGCGTTCAGCACGGCCACCGCGCTGAGCGCCAGGCACAGGCCGCCCACCAGGGCCGGCGGCGCCCGGTCGTCCCAGGCCGGGGCCGGGGCCGCATATTGCAGCAGGGTGACGCCGGTGGCGGCCAGCGCCGCGCCCTGGGCGGCCAGCAGAAAGGCCCCGGCGGTCAGCGGCCAGGCGCGGGCGGGTGGGGTTGGCATAGGCCGTATCTTGATGCGATCATCATAATGCCGGGCTACGGCGCCCGCAAGCGGGTGGAGCGCCGGCCCGCTATGTTAGAATCGAATGCGGATGGATGCAACGCTGCTGTTCTTCCTCCTGCGCCTGGGTTTTGGGGTCGTGGCGTTGGGCCTGGCCGCCCGTCTGCTCCTCGTCGCGGCCGCCTACCGTTCCTGGCAAACCTACCTGTATTTCGCCGTGACGGTTGCGGCCTTTGCCCTGCTCACCGCTCTGCGCCTGGGCTGGACCGAGCTGGGGGACGCCTGGCCGGCGGTCGCCGACATCGCCTTTGTCATCGGGATCGTGGGCGTCTTGCTGGAGGCGTGGCGCAGCGACCAGCGCCGCCTGCATGATCTGCGCCGGCTGATGGACCAGCGCCGGCAGGCCATCCAGTTGGCTGAGGCGCGGCTGCACGAGCTGGAGCTGCTGGCCGCCGTCAACCGCGAGCTGGCCGCCAGCCTGAATCTCAATCATGTCCTGCAAGTTGTGGTCGGTAAGGCGCGCGAGTTCGGCCGCGCCGACGGTGTGTCGATCTTCGTGCGCGACGCCGACACCGGCACGCTGATCGACCCGCACATTGTGGCCGCCGCCGGGGACCTGCCGCCGCCGCGGCCGGCCGGCCTCACCCAACAGGTGGCGGACAGCGGCGAGGCCGTCTTCATCACCAACGTCCGCACCCATCCCTTGTTCACCGATGGCGCCTATCCCCAGTTGGTGGCCATTGCCAGCTTGCCGCTCAAGGTGGGCCTGGCCGTAACCGGGGTGATGAACGTCGGCTACAACCGGCCGTTTGAGTTCGAGGACGGCACGCGCCGGCTGTTGGATGCCCTGGCGGAGGCGGCGGCCCTGGCCGTGCAGAACGCCGACCAGCACGAACGCATCCGCCGCCAGGCGGTCACCGACGAACTGACCGGCCTGAACAACCGCCGGCGCTTCCTGGACGTCTTGCGCGGCGAGATGGCGCGCGCCCGCCGCTATGGGCATCCCCTCTCGCTGCTGATGGTGGACCTGGACCGCTTGAAACAGATCAACGACGAGCACGGTCATGCCGCCGGCGACGCCATGCTGCGCGGGGTGGCGCAGTGCCTGCGGGCCTCGCTGCGGGCTACTGATGTGCCGGCCCGCCTGGGCGGCGATGAGTTCGCGGTGCTGA